>NZ_JAUBRN010000144.1:0-2317 GCF_036701875.1 Microcoleus sp. MON1_C5
GTCAGAAGTCAGAAATAAAATGTAATTAGGTAAAATTGATGGCTACAGACATCCGACACCAGCCAGCAAACGGCTACCACTCACAACCAACTCAGCCTTATCTAAGAGAAAATCTGAATAGGCGATCGCCCATGGGCCTCCAGCCAACCCTAACAACCCTGGAAACCTGGGGGTTTGGCCTTACGGGTCATCTGCTATGGATCAGCGCTGCACCGGCCATACACGCTGCTCTGGGGCCTCAAGCTATCTTCGTCTGGTTGCCAGCAACAATTGTGGCCATGATGCTCGACTTTCAGATGCAAAGCTTGGGATCTCAGTGGCCAGAGATGGCAGGGGGAACGCCCAACTACACGGCGCGACTACTGAACAAGTATCCTTGGCTGGGTAGGTATGGGGCACTTGGATACTTTTTTAGTTGGTTAGCAGTGACAGCGATCAACGCCCTGATTGTCACAGCCCTGATCGAAGCCAACCTAAAACCATTAGGGATTTCATGTCCTGAGATAGTTCTGAAAATTGGCTTTACAGCGATCGCCTTTATTGTGGCATTTAGTGGCACCCGCGCCTTAAGTATCCTGCATCTATGCTTCGTTCTACCCGCTACCGGATTCCTCTTAGTTTTTTGCACTCAAGGCATCGGCTGGTTAGCACTATCCCCAGCTAGCCCCGGCTTTTTCCCCAGCACTTGGCCTAGCTTTTCCTTTGTGGAATGGGCCAAATGGTACTTCTTCGCCTTCTACTCTGTTTACGCCTGTGAAAGTGCTGCCTCGTTTGTCGCTGATAGCAAACGACCTGGGGAGACTTTGCGGTTTCTGAGCTTCGCGGCTTGGCTGATTCCTATTGTTTATCTCGGTGGTTCCTGGGTACTGATGCGCTTGGCAACAGAACCGGGATTACAAGACGACACATTCTTAAACCTATTAGCCTCCGCTAAACTCTTCTGGGGGCCGTGGGCCTCATTTATGGTGACGCTTTTGATCGTCGCGGGCTGCCTCCTAAGTTCTGCCACAGCGGTTTCCAACTCTCCCCGCGTTTTGTACCAACTTGCCTTGGACGGACATTTATCGCCAGTATTCGCTGTGGTTTCCCCACGGGGCGTACTCGGCCCAGCCCTTGTGCTGACGTTCTTGCTCAGTCTTATCTGTCTAGCTTGGGGAGATATCGCGCGTTTAGTAATGGTGTCCGCTACTGCTGCCACGATCTCGTTTATAACAGCCCATTTCGGGCTATGGGTGGGTCGGGATAGGCCAGAAGTGCTATGGCCTTGGTGGTCTGGAGGCTTTTTCCTGGTAGAAACAGTTGTCCTGATTGTTGGGGGCTTGGCTTGGAACTGGCAAGACCTGCTAATCGGACTGCTTTTGCCGATCGCTATTTTGGGAGTGGATGCTGCCATACGTCACAGTGCATTTGCCCCTTTCCATCCTGCGTGGTGGATTAAGCTTTATCGGGGGCAGTCCTATAGGATAAGCAAGGATTTTGTGGCGCTTCAGGTAGGCATCCTGATCTTTCTGATCTGTAGCACTGCCACGATCGCCTGGGTGATTAGAGCCACGTTAGACGGACTTCCAGGTGATGCTGCCAATAATCTTTTGATTGTTCTGGTAATAACCGTAGGCTTTGTCGGGGTGGCCGTTGCCTGCTGGACGAGCTTACCCCAGGTCGTCTCCATGAATGAAGCACGAGAGGGAGCAGAACAACTCTTTACCATTGCCCTAGATGCGATCGTGGTGCTGGATGAAACCGGAGTGATTCGTCAGACGAATCCCGCTGCTGAAAGCGTTTTCGGAATCGACACCACTGGGATCATAGGGCATCGCCTGAACAAACTACTGCCGGGATTAGCTTTTGAGCCAGAACGGTGGCCCAGCCGCAGCGAACAAGCTCTTAACCTACCCAATCGCGACTCGCGTATTCTGGAAGTTGCCATCTCAGACCGATTTTCTCAAAATGCTTCGCTTTCAAATCAAGGTATGCAAGAATATGTGGTGATTCTGCGCGATATCAGCGATCGCAAGCAAGCCCAAGAATCTCTACAAAAAGCTAATGAGGAACTAGAAATCAAAGTTGAAAATCGTACATCTGAACTCACCCATACTGTGCAGCAATTGCAGAATGAGATTGAAGACCGCCAGCGGATAGAAGCAAATCTCAGAGCGATGCAAAATCAGATTGTTGTCCAAGAAAAACTAGCTTCTCTGGGGAGTTTAACCGCGGGCATTGCCCACGAAATCAGAAACCCCTTAAACTTTGTCAACAATTTCTCAGAACTTTCTGCTGAATTAACCGAAGAACTGTTTGAAAAAATTGAAAATCAAGC
>NZ_JAUBRN010000064.1:0-34776 GCF_036701875.1 Microcoleus sp. MON1_C5
ACTCGTTCAATTTTTCAAAACCTCAATATCCCTTATGGCACGTTTTCCTCTGCGTAGAGTGACAAAAGAGGGTTAAGTTGAAACTCTGATCCGCTCTGGACAAGAAGCGATTCAAGAGTTTTTAAGTAATTCTAGCATTCACTGCTTAGAGCTTCATTGATTCAAGAGTAGTCATGCTTACGCTGTAACTATCTCCGGCTTGATATCAGGTGATGCTGGCTCGAAGTGCAACACCATGATTTTCTCTCTTGGCAATCCGAGAGATTCATAAGTGCGTCCGTTGCGATCGCTAAATTCAACCTCAAACGCTGCACCATCAGCCAACAGTTCAACCACTGTCCTAACTTGTCCGCGCCGCAGGTTGTATTCAGGAAGGTCAACAGTTAAGCCAACAACATCTAGCAATTTGACTGTATTCTTTGCCACTCTTATCACCTCCAGGCACTATAGAGGGTAGCAGGTTGTTAATCTCGGAATCTCTGAATCATGCTCAATAATCCAGTTACTCCGAAGGGTTGGACTTCTATTTTGCCATTGAATCGAGAAATCTAGTATGTAGCGTTGTCCCAACTCATCTGGCCTTCCTAACTCAGCTTCGTTAGTTGGAATGACTTCAACCAAAATCTGGCGCAATTCCTCAGCATTGTCAGCCGTCATTCCAACAATTGACGAGAAAAGCCGTGCTTTGTGCTTGCCATCGTCGTGTGCTGGATTGAGGCAGTAGCCACGCAGTTTACGAATGTCAACGACCGCATTCTCTGCATTAGGAATAAGCATAGAAAAGATGATCGCAAAACTCACTTATTACCTGAAAACTGCGAACCAGAGGACTGCTGGGCGAGCGCAAAACTGACAGATATCACCGAAACTACGTGCCTCAACCATCGGTGAAATGTAGCCCAACCGAACAATTGAGCGGCTGCAAACAACCTTTACAACAGCACCAATATCTATCGGCAGTCAGCTCAGACCGGGTTGTTAGCTAGCTTCGCCACCAACGGATTTATTGGCAATCGAAGTCTTTTTGTATTATCAGTGAATCTTCTCAAGTTCAAATTCTAGTCGAAGCAGTTCTTTTTGATAATTCTTAATAGCTTGACCTACCAAATAGTTTCTATTACTTCTTTCCCAGGTTTCTAGCCCTTTCTCAGAAAAAGGCAAGACGATGTTGTGTGCAAAAGCCATCACGCCTTGAAAGCGTTGACTCAAATCACTACATTCAGTTGGGGCTGAACCGATACGATCCACCTGAAGATATAACTTTTCTATCTCTGGATATAGTTGTGACATACGATCTAGATAATTAGCTTCAATTAGCTGCTTCCGATTGAACATATCTGTGAATTCGATCGTTTTATCAACAATAAGTTTTGTGTTACTCAAGATGCAATTCATAGAATCTAGATAGGCTTCCTTCGTTACTTTAAACGAATCAAAAATAGTCGCAAGCTCTCCATAGCTTTTGTTCCAGTCAATAACAATTTCATCATCAATCTGTTCACCATCTAGCTTTGTAGGTAAAAATTTGGGAGATAATTTTTTACTAATCCACTCAGTTCTACAAATCCAGTTTGCAGAACTCACATCATCTAGAGAAAGATACAAGAATAGCCAAATTACTTGAGCTTCTTTTCCTTTCCAGTGTAGTTTTACCTCGTTGTTTCTATAATATTCGCTAGATTTTAGTTCAGCAGTAATTTTTCTGACAATTTCTATCATATCGGGTTTTGCATATTCCTTGCTTAGAAGAATGTTTGCAGAATATCTTTTTGCCCCACCATGACTAAGATCCCGAAATGAAAGGATTGTGTAACCATTAGTCGCAGTAAGTTTTCTACTAAACTCTTGAATTTTTTTAAGCGATAGAATATTGATCTGCTGTTCAAAAGGGATAATAAGTTTCCATGCCTTATTGGTCTTCTGGACATTACTACTATTAACTGCCTGCCAATAAGCAATTTCTTCCTCATCATCATATAAAACAACCATGACAGGTAATGAGTGTTCCTGCCAGTATTCTAGATGCTCTGTCTTGCCACGAAAAACAAAGCCTTCAGTGGTTTTCTCCTTAAACCAACTTTTCCCAGATTTGATCTGAAGTGCAATTAATTTACCTGTTGCTGTATTACTCTCAACCACTTCAACGTGAGCATCGATACCATAGTCTTCTATAGGTTGCTCACGAAAGATCCAACCTAATTTCTCAAAGAGTAAGTTTGTTCCGGCAACACCAATTCTTCCAGTACGAGAGTTTGAATCAGCTTTCATAATTGTATCGCAGAGCCGGTATAATACTTTGTTTAACCTAAAACTACCGCAAATTTATCATCTATGTCAACCTTCTTACTCCCCGTGGGAATCTCCTTTTGTGGATCAAGTTCGGCACACCATCCCACTCAAACACATGAGTCGTGGCACTTAAAAAATTTACTTATATTACATATTATGGGTCGTAAGGTGCGTCAGAAACTAGATTTTTGAGTTGACTCTCAACTATCTGACTGACGCACCCTACCGAATACTAAACATCGCGTTCTGTCCGCACCCATTTAGTTTGCCGCTTCAGGATAAAACCTAGATACAAAGGGATTTTCCAAAGGATGTAAAAAGGTACGGATAAAAGAGTTGAGCCAGAAATATTGGCACGCCCGAATTTTGCCCAAGCGCTGACAATTGAAAGTAAAATTAGCAGTCCTTGTACTGCTAAAATGACAGCGGGAATTGGGGATGTTCCCAAAATTGCTGCTAGTAATGAGGCGGTAAAAGTGGCTAGCCAAATAGCGACTAAAAGTGATAGGGGAGGGACTGACAAGTCGAGGGCGATCGCCAATAAGTCAAAACGTTTTTGCTCGACTGAAGCTGCTGTCAGCCGGGGAGTTTGAGTTAACAATGTCTGTATGTGACCGTGTTCCCACCTGGTTCTTTGACTTTTAGCTGCTTGCTGCTGCTGTGGCAAACACCCGGTGACGTTTGCTTCGGGGCAGAATACTGTTGGGTGTCCGGCGATCGCCAAATCCAAACTCATCTGCATATCTTCAACAATATTGCTGCTAGCTAGGGAAACCGATCGAATTATCGACCAGGGAAAAGCCATGCCAGTACCCGTTAGTAATGATGGGAATCCTAACTTTTTTAATCCGCTGGGACGAACTAAGTTTTTCACAAGAAATGCTAAAGCAGAAATGGAATCTTTAGGAGTAGGATTTGGTGGCTGTTCCATGAGATAAGTTGCTTGCACTGGTCTTTGTTCAGCAACTGCAATCCGGGCTAATTTTTCTATAGAGTCTGGCTGACAGATGCAGTCGGCGTCAACCATGATGACTACTTCGGGGGGGTCTGATTCGATCGACTGCAAGCCAAAATCCAGTGCGTATCCTTTGCCCTTGCGTTGTGTGTCTTGGCGCTCGATCGCACTTGCACCGCAGTTACGGGCGATTTCTGCCGTGGCGTCCGTGCAGTTGTCAGCAATCACTAACAGGCGGTCTTGAGGTGTTAGCTGTGGCAATATGGTGGAGATTGTCGCGGCAATTCCTGCTGCTTCGTTGTAAGCGGGAATTAAAACTACTACTTTGGGGCGGGGTGCTTTAGTTTCGGCTGTCTCGCCCTGGCCGGACAAGAAAGCTGCACTGCATTCTAGAAATAGGACTGCAACGGGAATTAGAAGGATCAGGGCGATCGCCAATAGCACAACATCAATCAATAGGAACGGTAGCTGATTTATTTCCACAATATCTAGTACCTTAATTTAATTTGTTGCGTTCGTTCAGTTCATGTAATAAAATTGCACCTGTAATAACTCAGCGAGCAAGCCTATCTTAAGTATCATATCATCTCCGGTAAAAGAACCGTTATAACCTTTGTAGTGATGAATTAATTCGTTATAAAACTATTAGGACTGGCGTCCTCACTACCAATTAATTGAAGCGCGGTTATTGGAGCCGACATAATATAATATTATCTCCTGTCGATTCTGACAATCTTAAGTAAATAAATTTAATTAAACTCAACCACCTCCCGACTGGAGAAACCAGGTTTCTAAAAGAAACCTGGTTTCTGCGTTTTCTATTTTTAATCAACTAAACACTTAGTCGATGTTGAATTCATTCATCCCCTGTGGGTGGGCACTCAGGAAGCCATCTCCCAACTCAAAACTATGTTCAAGCTAAGCTGCATCGGGGATAGCAACAGGTTCAGATTTTTTGGTGGTGAACTGTGCGGGGGGTGCAAATTCTCTGAGATATCTCGACAGCGATCGCAAATATCCCACTTCTGCTTGAATCACATCCAGGGTAGAAAGACTCTCAACTAAGTCATCAAACTCATCTGCCGTAACTCCAGCACTGTGCAATACTTCTTGGCTAAGCCGCCCGCAGATTCCTTGCAGGAGGAGTTGGATAATCTCGCTATAGTCAGCGATTTCCGTTCCGTAACCTTGCAATTTCTTGGGATTGATTCCCCATTGCAAAATCTTCAACAAGTCTTCGGGGGCACTCCACGCAAAAGAGGAAGCAATCACTTCTTTTTCCGCTGCGACAAGAGCGTGCTTGATTTGCACCTCGGGGAAATCTGGATCGATGATTAAGCTTTCCAGCTTCGACACTTGTTTATCTAAGACGGGCAAAGAAAAAGGAGCTAATTCAACACTCACCATGTCGCCCGTATCGTTAACACTTCTAAAAGGATCTTCCAAAACATTAATTAAGAGGTGAATGTCTGTAGGTTTTTTCCAGTCAAATTGTCCAAGGAAAAACGGTTCTTCATATCCCGGCAAAAGTCCTTGAAAATAAATCGGCAGATTTTTGCCCGATTCAAGAATTTTATAAAGAGCTACTTCCAAAGTTTCTGTCGGCCACCCGAGATTACTTACGGCGACAAATTTAAGTTTTCCGGGAACGGACACAACCAGTGAATTCAGCAATAAATGTACGGCTTCAAAAAGATTTTGAGCAGTTACGTAGCGGTGGGGAGCGTGAACGTTGACAGTTTTACCTTGCTCTACTTTTTTGGACATTTGCTCGCAGAACAAGCTATTTTCCAACATATGAGTAAAGCGAACCATCCCGTAAGTGACATCTCCTTCTTGAGCTGCTTTGGCAAATTGCCATTCGGCAAACTTCTTCGAGGCGGCGTAAACTTCGGTTGTAAAATATCGAGATGTTTTGCCTGTGGAAGAGAAGATGCAGTGTTCTACGCCGTATTCTTCGCAGAGTTGGATGACGTGTTTACATCCTAACAGGCTGGTTGTAACTGTTTCTCGGATTTTGATTTCAGCGAGTCCGGGTTGGCGCTGGGCTGCTAGGTGAAAAACAATTTCTGGTTTTTCTACCTCAAATATGTGTTTGAGCGCGTCGAGGTTGCGAATGTCGGCGGCATAGAAAGTTACTGCACCTTCTCTGTTAAAAAGCGGGAGATTTTCTTCGGGGTTTTGACATCGGGCATTGTCTGCGGAAATGATTTTAGTTGCGCCTAATTCGAGGAGTTTTTCGATTAAGAAACGACCGACACATCCTTCTCCACCGGTGATGAGGATGGTTTTTCCTTTGATTTGGCTGCTGACTGCGGATGCGTATAGGTGAATAGTGCGATCGCGCACGTCGCTAAAAGGTTCGCTTTCTAATTGTCCGTCGGCTTGATAGGCTGCGATTAGCTGTGCGGTGAGAGTTTTTAAGGTCGCGAGGATTTCAGGATCTTGCGGTTCCGGGGAACCCGGGGGAACTAGCTGCTGGATGCGCTCAATTATTTCCGCTTTGCTGGCACCTTCAAAAACTTCTCTTTGGTTAAATGCACTCTTCACTTTTTTGGCTCCTTTAAATTCTAGAAATACTGTTGCGGATAAGCGACTTGTTAAACAAATTTTCGAGGGACAGAATCTTTAAAAGTCTGCTTGGTTTTAGAATTTTTTAGACTGAAAGCTACTTAATCGGAAAGAGACGCGATCTGCTCTGCTTGTAGTTTTATTAAGCGCTTTTTTAACCTGCTTACTTCTGCCATCGGCAAATATCGGCAAAGTCCGAATGTTCTCTGTCCAAAATTTGTCACTACAACTATATACTTAAATTGCTGATTGTTGGCAATACTCGGAACATATCTTTACTATTTCTTTGCAATCACCTGCGAGTTTTCACGCAATTTTAAAGTTTATGTAAAGTAGGGTCTACGTTTAAAAAATTTAACAATACAGTCGATATTGATTATAGCATTTTACTCTTTAATTAAAATGTATTATTTGTTACTAAATACAGTTGACTTTTAAGTAAAAATACGCAGAAAAGCCCCGAGCAAAATATTTCCGTCTGCTAAAAATCTTGTTACTTGAGGGGTGGGGTAGTCCTGCTGTGCCTACCCCTGTATGGGTGCTGCTACTAGGCGCGAACAATGCGTTCTTTTTTGCTGCCTTCAAAGCCACGAGCGTCCCCAACATCGTAGCCTCCTGTTCGCAAGCGACGGTCTAAATCGCTGGCTTCGGGAGAAGTTTTGGCCGCTTCTTCGATCGTCACTCTGCCTTCAAGCACCAGTTTGTAAAGACCCTGGTTGATAATCTGCATTCCTTCGTAAGTATCATGTTCCATTAATCGCAAAGCTTCCTCATCCGCACCTTTCATCAAGTAATCGTGCATGGCAGGTGTATTCACCAAAATATCGTGAACTGCTACCCGACGGTTGTCAACTGTGGGCAGCAAAAGTTGGGCAATTACCGCTACTAAAGAATCGCAAATTTGAATCCGCATCGCCTGTTGTTCCTCGGGCGGGTAGAGGTTCAACAATCGGTTAATAGCGTTAATGGCACTGCGAGTGTGGAGAGTTCCCAATACTAAGTGACCTGTTTGAGCTGCTTGCAACGCTGTATTGATGGTAACGCGATCGCGCATTTCCCCGATTAGAATTACATCCGGATCTTCACGCAAAACTGCGCGCAAAGCCTGCTGAAACTCGTGGGTATGCAAGCCGACTTCCCGCTGGCTGACCAAGCATTTTTTAGAGGGATGAATGAATTCGATCGGGTCTTCAATTGTAACTACGTGCTTTTGCTCCATCTGATTGAGGTGGTCGATCATCGCAGCTACGGTTGTCGATTTCCCCGAACCTGTAGGCCCAGTAACTAATATTAATCCCTGCGATCGCAAAATGATACTTTTGAAAACTTCTGGCAACCTCAAGGAATCGATAGTAGGTATTTCCAAACTAATCAACCGCAATACCATCGCACCGCCGCTGAGGGAATCAAAACAGTTTAGCCGACACCGCACGAAGCCAGGGTAAAAAATTGCTGAATCTAATTCCTTGGTAGTTGCAAACTGTTTTCGCTGTTCGGGGGTGAGAATTTCAGCTAGGTAATGTTCAAAAATTTCTGGCGTTACTTTAGGGTGGGTGGTTGCTACTTGCATCACGCCGCGAATCCGAAATCGAGGTACTTGGCCGACTCGAATGTGAATGTCGGAAGCTCCTGCGCTATGGGCATCTCTGACCATTTGTTCGATCGTACTGACGGGTGTCTCAACAGAAGACCGCTGCTGGGCCGGAGGGGGCGCACTCGGCGCGGGTGCAGGAGGCGGCGCGGGAGTTGCAGCCAAGGGCGGGGGCGGGGGCGGTGTGCGGCGGGCTTGAGCCTCTGGTCGAAGGGGTGTACGATTGTTTAATGGGTTCATTTTTTTGTCTCCAGTCAGTCTATTTTAGATTTTAGATTTTAGATTTTAGATTTTCTCCACAGATTAATCTGGGAGCAGGAACTAGAGTCTAAAATTTGGGGATCGACCCTGACCGAGTGTCGGGGGCTTGTATCCATTTTTGGGCGGGGTCTATGTGATTTATTGCGAAAAAATGCCCGATTTCTAATCTTATCGCTCGCAGCTAATTCGGTGTTAAATGCTGAGAATATTTTACAATTAGGCTTGATAGGACGATCGAGTAATTAACAATTTAAACTCCTATGAACATCGGTCACAAAATCGCCGACTGGCTCGAAAATCGTGCTGTTACCCCTGCCTACGCGGGTTGGCTGCTGTTGGGGATGACGGTTTTCTTTTTTGGGTCGGCGACTAATACAATGTCTGGGTGGCTGTACGTGCTCAGCGGTGGGGGTTTGGCGCTTTTGGGAGTAGCGGCGGTTTTGCCTGGAAAATCGCTCCGTTCCTTGGAAGTCCGTCGCCGCCCGATCGAACCGGTGAGTGCGGGCGATCAAATCACCGTCGAACTAGAAATCGAAAATCGCGCCCGCCAACCTAAGACTCTGTTGCAAGTGGTAGACATCTTGCCGTTTGTATTAGGAGAACCCGTCGTCCGCCCGATCGAAGTCATAGAGCCTAACAGTATATACAGGGATACATACTATTTAGAAGTGCGGCAGCGCGGGGTCTATCGGTGGCAAGAGGTAAACTTGAGGACGGCGGCACCTTTAGGGTTGTTTTGGTGCCGACGCAGCCGCCCAGTCAAAGCGGTGGCGGTTGTGTATCCACAAGTTTTGCCGTTGAGCACTTGCCCTTTGATCGATCGCATCGGTCAAGAAGACAGCCCGCAATTTTACAATCGCAGTCGATCGCAAACTGCTACCGAAGGCCTCACGCGCAACCTGAGACCTTACCGCCACGGAGACCCGACCCGCCTGATTCACTGGCGCACCAGCGCCCGCTACGGAGAACTGCGGGTGAGAGAGTTAGAAGTTGCAGCCGGCGGTCAAGAAATTATTATTGCTCTCGACAGCGCTGCGGCGTGGCAGCCAGAAGAATTTGAACGAGCCGTGACTGTAGCTGCGTCTCTTTACTTCTATGCTAGCAAGCGCCTGTTAAACGTCAAACTTTGGACGGCCGGGACTGGACTCGTTTCGGGCAACCGGGTAGTTTTGGAAACTTTAGCGGCGGTTAATGCTAGGGAAGATGCGGTTGAGAACCGGCCGAAACTGCCGATAATTTGGCTGACTCAAAACTCTGCAACTTTAAGCACTCTTTCCCTAGGCAGCCGCTGGGTGCTCTGGCCGTTGGCAACTGCTGAAACAGGCGAAAAAATGTTAGTCAAACATGAGTTACCCGGTTTAGAAATTCGCTCCGGCCGACCCTTAGAACTTCAGTTACAAGATCCTCTGGAAAGAGCGATTAGTTATTAAAACAGTCCCCGCAAGCTTTTCTGGAAAGAGCGATTAGTTATAAAGATTAACTTCATGAGTTTTTAGGTATCAGAAACTTTTTCCCTTTTAAATCACATATTTTGGGCGGCCTAAGAGTGCACACCACAATATTTTAATTCTAGAGAGATAGTTTAATTTAAATGGCGATCGGCTCGAATCGAACTCTTTGCGTGACAATAAAATCTCAATCCCCATCACTCTATAGTGTCGGGGAGAATTTCGACTACATACTCCGGTACATATTCGGGTCGATTTTCGGACCGATTCGGGGGCACATTCTGGGGAACCTTCTCCGGTGGATGTTCGAGCCTGACTCGCCGGATCGGGAGATTTGCAATTAGTGCTGTGGCCCGCTGGTCGCTCTCCAGCGAGAACTCAGACCCGGTGGTATCGATTTCCACGTAGCGAGATACCACCTCTAGAATTTCTCGGCGCATCGACTCAACCATTTCTGGGCTGAGTTCTGAGCGGTCGTGGGCTAGAACCAGTTTGAGGCGCCGTTTTACCTCGTCGCGGCTGTTGTCAGGGGTGCGCGGGAAAAGTCGTTCGAGAAGTGTATATATCATGGGTCGGGCGGGTTTGTCAAGGGTTAGGCATAGAAAAGGTCATACCATTTTCGATTTTCGATTTTCGATTTTCGATAGGGGAATCACTGATTCCCGTCTGGTTTGGAGCTGGTCTACAGTTTCATTCTTTTTGGGAACTGCTGTCACTGGGGGAAAATTTGGGGTAGTTTTTGTGATGCGGTCGCTGCTGTTAAAGATCGATCGCCAATGAGCACATCACATAATTTTAGTATTTAAGAACTTGCGGAGGCGAGTAAAGAAGTTTTCGCGACGGGGATTGAGATCTAGAAAATCAACTTTTTCGCCTTCTAAGCGGCGGGCAATATTGTCGAAGGCAGTTCCAGCTAAAGAGGCCGTTTCCGACAATACTAATGGTTCGCCTCGGTTGGTGGAAACAATGACGCGCTCGTCGTCGGGAACGACGCCTAACAGCGGAATGGCGAGGATTTCCCGCACGTCTTGTACCGACATCATATCATTTGCCAGCACCATTGCGGGTCTGATCCGGTTGACGATCAGGTTGATTTTCTTGACGTTGTTGGCTTCCAGCAGGCCGATGACTCGATCGGCATCGCGGACAGCAGCGATTTCGGGAGTAGTGACAATTATCCCTTCTTGAGCCGGCGCGATCGCATTTTGAAAACCTTGTTCAATTCCAGCAGGAGAGTCGATCAAAATATAGTCGTATTTGGCTCCCAACATCCCCACTAGCTGCTTCATTTGCTCGGCGCTGATGGCATCTTTCATCCGAGTTTGGGCAGCCGGCAACAGCACCAAGCGCGGCTGCCGCTTGTCTTTCACCAAAGCTTGCTCTAACCGACACTCTCCAGCGAGAACTTCTAATGCCGTGTAAACAATCCGATTTTCTAAGCCCAGCAGCAAGTCTAAATTTCTGAGACCGAAATCGGCATCAATTACGGCAACGTTCCGCCCCCGTTTAGCTAAAGCCATGCCGAGATTGGCTGTGGAGGTAGTTTTTCCTACCCCGCCTTTCCCTGATGTAACAACAATAATGCGAGCCATAAGCGATTTTTGATTTATTGGGAATTGGTGATTGGGAATTAGTAATTGGTAATTGGCAATGGTAATGGGTAATTGGTAATGGGTAATTGATATTATTCTTGGTTGATAATTAGCAATTATTCTTTGGTAATTTGGCAGCAATCTGTAATTCACTGAATAACAGCAGATTCCACGTTTATGAAGGACACCCGCTTATCGCTCCCCCGCCGTAGTGGCACGGCGAAAGCCTTTGCCCCTACTTCATAAACTCACAACTCTCCTTGTTTTACTAATTCTCTATGAATTTGCACTTAAATTTTAAATCGTCTTTTAGTGACTGATTTAGCCTAGGCAAAAATTATCAAGTGCAGGCTGAAAGAGAAAGAGTATTACCAATTACTCATTACTAATTCCTAATTACCCATTATCGATTACTCATTACCCCCGACTAACTGCGATTTGTCAAAATCAGAGGCTCTACCGATCCGAATCCCTTGAGGCGTCACATAGGCGACTTCCGGGAAAAACTGAGCGGGTGAGGTTTCTGGGCCTCTGGCAACATACTTAGCAATCCTAATCACCATCGGTTCCATCTGCAAGGTCATAATCACGCTTTTGGTATTGCCACCGGCACCGGCGTGCACGACTCCCCGCAAACGGCCCCAAACTAGGATATCGCCTCCGGCGATGACTGATCCGCCTGGATTTACGTCTCCCAAAAGTACGACGGTACCCGGATGGCGAATTTCTACGCCCGATCGCACTGTCATCTGCAAATATAAAGGTTCCGCCAGCGATTGAGGTTTTTCAGCGGCGGCTTTATTCAGGGAAGAAACCGGAGGCTGCTGTTCTACACAATAGCCTGCGGTAGCAGCAGCAACTGCCGTTTGGCGGCGACTGGTGTGGACTCGTTTGAGTTGCAGTTCTACTTCGGAGAGGGCATCGGCGATTTCTTGCAGTTGGCGGATATCTAAAAGTCGATCGCTCCCCATCAATTGTACTTCTGCGTTTGGCTGCCAAAAGCGTTCTCCTGCATTCAGCCTGACTTTTAGCTGCTGCCAAAGTTCAGTCCAAGTCGAGGCGGAGGCTGTTGCGGGTTCGTTATTGGTTTCGGGGGGGAGTAGCAACAGTAGCTGTCCATCTTCGGTTTTGAGTCGGACTTGCAGCTCCAAGCTGACTTCGGGTGTTGATTGAGGGGCGGCAGCAGCGGCTGCGGAGGCATCGGGTGTCATGGGACAGTTTGATATCGGGTAGGGACAGGTTAACATCAATATTAGCCTGACTCGTCTTTTGCCTCAGCATTTGGGAGGAAAAGTCTTGTTTTTTTATTTTTAACGACAGCTAGGGCAATTCTCTTTCGTTTGTGAACAAGATTTTGTTTTAATGAACCGCAGAGGGCGCAGAGGGTACAGAGAAAGAGAATTAAGAGTTCAGAAGAGAGAATGAGAGAAGTTCACAAATTTGGTATCGATTGTGAACGAGATTTTGTTTTAATGAACCGCAGAAGGCGCTGTTGACACAGAGAAAGAAAATTAAGAGAAGAGATAAAGAGAGAACTTGACAAGTTGGGCATCGATTGTTATACACGCAGATAAGATGCAGATAGAAATAATTTTGAATGCTCTAGCGCTTACTAATTATTAATTGTCAATTACGTTATGCAGCAAATAGAACATTATCGCGGCAGTCTTCTCGGTTTAGCAGTTGGCGATGCTCTCGGAACAACTTTAGAGTTCTGTCGCCCTGGAACGTTTGCGCCTATTAACGATATGGTTGGCGGCGGCCCGTTTCGATTGCAACCGGGCGAGTGGACGGACGATACTTCGATGGCGCTTTGTTTGGCTGAAAGTTTGATTGAGAAACAAGGTTTCGATCCAGTCCATCAGTTAGAAACATACTTGCGGTGGAAGCGAGAGGGACATTTGAGCAGCACTGGTGAATGTTTTGATATTGGCAATACGGTTCAACAAGCACTTTGGAAGTTTGAAGATACAAGAAAACCTTACTGCGGTTCTACCGATGCTGGGACTGCGGGAAATGGTTCGATTATGCGCTTGACTCCCGTGCCTTTGTTTTATGCTACAAATCCTTTGGAAGTCATAGAAAAATCTGGACAAAGTTCGAGAACTACTCATGCTGCTGCTACTTGTGTGGATGCTTGCCGTTATTTGGGTGCTTTAATTGCGGGGGCTGTGAATGGAGTTGCTAAAGATGTGTTGCTTTCGGAAAGATATTGTCCGATTTCGGGATATTGGGCAGAAAATCCCCTGGTAGCAGAGATTGATGAGATTGCGGCGGGTTCTTTTAAACGGCGACAACCTCCTGAAATCAAAGGTACTGGTTATGTTGTCAAGTCTTTGGAGGCGGCACTTTGGGCGTTTTACAACAGTTCTTCTTTTGCTGAAGGCTGTTTGTTGGCTGTGAATTTGGGCGACGATGCGGATACAACTGGTGCGGTTTACGGACAGTTGGCGGGGGCTTTTTACGGAGAATCTGGTATACCGGAAAAATGGATCTCGCAATTAGTCGAGCGCACTTTAATTGCATCTTTTGGCGCTCGGCTTTTGACTTTATCTAGATCGCTCTGAATACTTATATCAGTTTTCAACCTTCTTTGTTTTTACAATGACTCGCAACTTGAGTTAATATAGATAAATTTACACAAAAATTGCTGGTTGAGGGTTAATACAATGGTACTCGAAGCCCCGTCTATCAAAGCCAAACCAACCGTCACCTGGGAACCCCTACCAGCTAACTTCGTATTACCCGACGATCCGGTGGAAAATATTCAACAACCTTCTCTCGCCGCTGGTCTCACCGATGCACTGGGAGCTGCAGGACTTATTCAGTCAGAAATGCTGATTAGCTCTAATTTGGGGCTAGTCGCAACTATCAATAAAAACATTGTCGTCAAAGCTCCAGACTGGTTTTATGTGCCGCAAGTGCATCCTCTAGCAGAGGGGGTAATTCGCCGTAGTTATACTCCTCATACTGATGGTGCTAATGTGGCGATCGTGATGGAGTTTCTCTCAGAAGCAGAGGGAGGAGAACTATCGGTCAGAGCAACTCCGCCCTATGGAAAACTCCACTTTTACGAACAGATTCTTCAAGTACCTACTTATGTCACTTATGACCCCTACGAAGGTATTTTAGAAGTGCGCTATTTGCAAGATGAGCGGTATGTTTTACATTCAGCCAATGAGCAGGGGCGGGTGTGGATTCCCCAACTGGAACTATATCTCGGGATTTGGTCGGGGGAAAGGTTGGGACAAACCATGAACTGGCTGCGTTGGTGGGATGATCGAGGTAATTTGTTGCTGTGGAGTTCAGAACAAGCTGAGCAAGAAAGGCAAAGGGCTGAGCAAGAAAGTCAAAGGGCTGACCAGGAAAGGCAAAGGGCTGAACGATTGGCGGCTAAGTTGCGCGAATTGGGAGTTGATCCAGATTGAACGCTGATTGAAAGCTAATTTACGATCGCCCTTAATAGACAGGGCTTACGCAACCATCTACCAGAATACGCTCAATCCCAGCCAGATGGCACCTACAAAACGCTATATTTTGTTGTGCGTAAGTCCTGAATCGAAAATCAAAAATCGAAAATCAATTGACGTATGTAGCAATTCGTGATATTTTTCTCCGCATTTGTCTGGATATAAAAAATATTTATGAATAAATCTTAAGTTTTAATAAAATTTAGTATTATAATTTTGGTAACTTCCAACTAAGTATTTATTCTCACTATGGTAGCGGATCAATTTCCTTGGCTGACCGCAATTGTCATCCTACCCCTCCTAGCTTCCCTCGCCATCCCTTTTGTGCCCGATACAGACGGCAAAACCATTCGCTGGTATGCCCTAGGCGTAGGCATTGCAGATTTTGTATTAATGTGCTGGGTGTTTTGGACTCATTACGATCCAAGCATCTCTAGTTTCCAAATCGTAGAACAATATCCCTGGATACCTTCTTTAGGCCTCAACTGGTCTGTTTCCGTTGACGGACTGTCAGTTCCGTTGGTATTGTTGGCGGGATTGGTGACGACACTATCAATCTTTGCAGCCTGGGAAGTTGATCGCAAGCCACGACTCTTCTACTTCCTAATGCTGGTGATGTACTCCGCACAAATAGGAGTTTTCGTCGCCCAAGACATCATGCTGCTGTTCATTGTCTGGGAACTAGAATTAATTCCGGTGTACCTGCTAATCTCGATTTGGGGCGGACAAAACCGCCGCTACGCAGCTACCAAATTCTTGATTTACACCGCAGGCGCTTCCATCTTTATTTTGATAGCTGCCTTAGCAATGGCATTCTACGGCGGAGGCACCCCCACCTTCGACATGGTAGAACTAGGCTTGAAGGACTACCCACTGGGTTTAGAATTACTGCTTTATGCGGGATTGTTAATTGCCTTCGGTGTGAAACTGGCGATTTTCCCCTTCCACACTTGGCTACCTGATGCCCACGGTGAAGCATCTTCTCCCGTGTCGATGATTCTGGCCGGCGTATTGCTGAAAATGGGCGGATACGGACTGATTCGGCTGAATTTGGAACTTCTTCCCCAAGCACACGTTTACTTTGCACCGATTATGGCGGTGCTCGGTGTGGTCAATATTATCTACGGCGCGCTGAATTCCTTCGGCCAGTCGAACATGAAGCGCCGCTTAGCGAATTCGTCGATTTCTCACATGGGATTCGTGTTGTTGGGTATTGCTTCCTTCACGGATTTGGGAATCAACGGGGCGCTGTTGCAAATGATTTCCCACGGTTTAATCGCCTCAGTATTGTTTTTCCTGGCTGGCGTTACTTACGATCGCACCCATACAATGATCATGGACGAGATGGGCGAGATTGGGAAAGTCATGCCGAAAGTGTTTGCCTTGTTTACCGCAGGCGCCATGGCATCCTTGGCACTCCCCGGAATGAGCGGTTTTGCTAGCGAATTGTCCGTGTTTGTGGGCGTCGCAACTAGCGATATGTACAGCAGTTCTTTCCGGGCTGTGACAGTGTTCCTGGCTGCTGTGGGACTGATTTTGACGCCGATTTATTTGCTCTCGATGCTGCGACAGTTATTTTACAACTGTGGGACACTAGCGGCTTGCGACCTTGAAGATCTAAATTTGCAGAATCAGAGAAACAATCTGGATGAAGCGGTTTGTTTTGGTAATAGTTGCGTTTTGCCTGGTGATGCACCGTTTATTGATGCTAAACCTCGGGAAGTGGCGATCGCATTTTGCTTTTTGATACCGATTGTCGGCATTGGTTTTTATCCCAACATGGCCATGCAAGTCTACGACGCGAAGACTGTCGCGGTGAACGCAGAAGTCCGCCAATCTTACATCCAAATTGCTCAAGACAATCCTGAGATTTATGCGAAGGGATTTTTGGTTCCCAAAATTGCCCAAGCTCCAAAAGTGCCGACTTTGGGCAAAATTACCGGGTCTGAATCTGCATCTGTTTTTGGTCTTGTCAAATAATTTTATCGAATTCTGTTTTTGTTGAAAATTGGGCGATCGCTTTTGTCAAAGGGCGATCGCTTTTTTCTTATCGCTGAATTTCTGAAATAATTTGCGCCAGATTCTCCCTAGCATATCCCACCTCAAGAATCGATTTATCCTCCAGTTCAGAGGCAACTTTATTCAAGATATTTAGCGGTTCTTCAGAGCCTGTCGTCTTCAAAAACAACAGTTGCAACCGATTTTTTAATAATGCTAAAATAGAGCTACTGGGTTCGCCTTTATCCCCTTTCCGTTTAGCAATGTTGATGCTCAATTTGTGAGTTTTCAACAGCCGCATTCTTTCTATTCCTTGGGTCTTAACCGTCTCCAAAACCTCCGCTCGAATCCGATCGACTAATCTGTCGGTCACATATTGCACGATCAAAGGCTGAAGCATAAAAACAGTTTCCCCGCCCTCACTAATTTTTTCAATCAGCGAGCGACGACCCAGAGAATCGAGATTTTTTAGCAAATCTGACAGCGATGAATTGGCAAACATCTGCTCTCGTAAAGTTGCCAGGGAAATCTGGATTTGAGCAATAGCCATCCAGTAGGCAATCTCTTGTTCGGAACTCGACATTCGATCGAACTGCTGCGCCAGCAAATTGCTGATATGTTCTTCAATAAATAACCCCGTTGCTTCCAAAAGCTTTAAAACATTGCCCTCGAAAAACTCGTTAATTGTTGTCGCTACAATCTTTAATGCTAACAGATTGCCCCCGTACCGGGACAACAAGATTTCCAACTCTCGATCTTGAGCCGACAAACCTTTTTCTTGGAAAATTTTCCGCGCTATTTCCTCGGAAATAGCAGGTTTTAAAGACCGCACTTTTTCTCCCACCAGCAAAGCCAGTTCCGTAGGTTCTTCCGAACTAACTAGCAGTAAACAGCTATTGTGATTGACCTCACACAGCCGCACAATTAAATCTCGATATCCTTCGTAGCCTTCTCGGTAGTGTCCCGCTAATTCTTCAGGTCTGAGAACTGCTTCAAAATCGTCTAAAATTACCAGACAGCGGTGTTTCCGCAGATACTCGACCAAGCGCGAAATTTTGCTGTTGAGGTCGATGGGTACATCGGGTTTTTGTTGGTTAGAAAAAAGTTGAATTAAGCTCCCTAGGAAGTCGGATGCTGCGGGTGTCGATCGCAGCGATCGCCAAATCACAAAATCAAACTCATTTTGTACCTGTTTTGCCAACTGCACCGACAGAGTTGTTTTGCCGCTACCAGCCAAACCCAGCAGCGCTACCAGGCGACAATTCTCTGATACAATCCACTGCTTTAAAGTAGTTAATTCTTCAGTCCGTCCGTAAAAAACCGAAACATCCGGTGCTTGGCCCCAATCTTCCTGTCGGTGTCCGTTAGCGAAGCCCTCGGAGAGGCTCGCCATCTTCAATAGAGAGCCTTTACCTCGACTAAAATCGCTCGTTCCCTGATCGGTGTGGTATGAAAACAGCAACTGATGCCTCAATTCCGAAAGCTTTCCAGGGCCGTTCCCCCCGATCTGAAACTTTTTGTAAACTTCGCCGAGTCTTTTGCGAACGGCGATGTCGCTAATGCCAAGCTTTGTGGCGATCGTCGCCGTAGATTGACCGTCGAGAGCCATAAACACAGTTTCTAACTCGGCATCTGTGACGCCGCGCTGTTTGGCGATCGTTTGCACAAAGTTTTGAGGAATCGGAGTAGTCAAGGTAGGAATCTCGCCTATACTAAAAAAATCTATCTTCTATTATATTGTGTGAGTTCTCGCGGGCGAGCAATTGAATCGAATCTACCAACGTTCAGCTTGCTTTTTGTTGTTTGGGCAGTTTTAGATATTTATACCCAATTATCAATTGTGAGACCTGTTAAAAAAAATGCAACTGTAGGCAAGCTCCAAACCAATACGCAATTAGTCATTCCCAATTCTTCAATTTTTTAATTCTTCTATTCTTCAATTCTTTAATCTAAGATGGTATGAGGAACGGGGAGTTGAGCGGCATTAATTGTTGCTATTTCCTACCCGTAAAACCTATTGTAGAGTGGAGGCGCGGCGCTTAATTTATAGCACCAAACCATAAATCTCCAACCGCACCACAACCCACCGCGAACCAAAAACCGGAAAAATTTACAATTTTTGAAAGCAGCGCTGTATCAGCCAAAAATTGTCGCACTAGCGCGGTATTCTTGGGCCGAAAGCAGCCGCCAACTCCCATCACCCACCAGTTCCAAAACCTGCTGGTGATATTTCACTAAACTCACTCGGTGACCGACACTCACAAACGTAGTTTTAGTGGCTTGCAACTGCTCGTATAAATGTTGCTCGTTCTTCAAATCCAAAGCACTTGTCGCCTCATCCAAAATAGCGTATCTAGGTTCCGTCAATAACAATCTAGCAAAAGCTAAACGTTGCTGTTCTCCCAGCGACAAAATCTCACCCCAATCTAAATCCGCATCAAAACCGCCCAATCTGTCTGGCAAATCTGCTAAATTTACTGATGCCAAAACGCGGCGCAATTTTTCCTCATCAACCTCGCTGCTGGTATTGGGATACCAAAGTTGCGATCGCAAACTACCCAAAATCATATAAGGACGCTGTGGCAAAAACAGCATTTCCCCCAATTCCGGCCGCGCCAAACGGCCAGTTCCCGAGTCCCACAAACCCGCAATTGCCCGCAGCAAAGAACTCTTCCCAGCACCGCTTTGCCCGACAATTAACAGTCCTTCACCGGGCTGCACTGCTACCGACAAATCCCTAATCAAAGTCTTTTGATGTTTCGGAGTATCTAAGGTGACGTGTTCCAGTAACAACTGGGAATCTATAACTGTATCAATGGTTCTGACTTCGACTTCAACTGGAGTTATTTCATTTTTCAAAGACTCATTGAACGTGGCTAGACGATTAATTCCCGCTGCAAATAAACTCAAAGTTTCAATTTTGTACACCACCAAAGAAAATGCCTCTAAAACCTGACGAAAAGCAAATTCAGCTTGCGTAATATCGCCGTATCTTATCTCACCTGCAAAGTAGATAGAAGCCAGAAATAAAGATGGGATAATATAAGTTGCATACTTATAGCTGTATGTAAAATATTGCAGATTTCGTTGCCAGCCAATTAGTAAATTAAAGTTCCGAACTGCTTCTGAGAATCGGTTTTTTACTTGGACAGATTCCTGCGTTTCTCCCCGGTAAAAAGCAATTGATTCTGCATTGTCCCGAATGTGGACTAATCCATACCGAAAGTCAGCTTCTTTGCGGAGCTGATTGAAGTTCAAAACTATCAACCTTTTTCCAAAAATTACCATTACTACCGTCCCAAAGACAGCATAAATGATTAGTCCGATCGAAAGACCTTTAGAAATAGACCACAGAATGCCCGTAAAAGAAATAATATCAATAACTGCTCCCAACATCAGCAGCAAAAAATCTAAACTCGTGCTAGTGAAGGATTTGATATCTTCAGCGATTCGCTGGTCGGGATTGTCGATTTCCTTCTGAGAATTTACTTCGTAATAAGCGCGGTTTTGAAAATATCTATCCAGGAAACTATCCGTCATCCACTCTCGCCAATATAGTCCCAGTTTATCTTGGGTATATCGGTAAATAACTACTATCGGAGTACCGATGATGAAAACTCCAGCATAAACCCACATAAACCGCCAAAAAGTATTCTGATCTTTTTCAGCAAGTGAGGTCGTAAAAAAGTTACCTATGTAGCTAATTACTACGTTAATCCCGCTAACTGACAGCGACAAAAATAGCAGCAGAGCTAACATTATCCACTGCTTCCAGCGCGGTATCAACTTGCTTCTGAAAAAGACAAAAGCAGTCAGCGGGAGAATTAGCATTAAACCAACGAGCGCAATTGTCGGTGAGTAGATAATCCCTTTAATCAAAGTAGCTAAGCCAGCGGCAACCCCGTTAAAAGCCTCTGGAAAAAAGACTTGAGCACCCAAACTGACAACACTGACAGCCACAAACATCGCAGCGAACAGAAATATCAACAACAGCGTCACTAATCCCAAAAAGATTCGGCCGCCCCCAGGCTCTAAAGGATAAAAGTAAGGCTGAGCGATCGCAATAAATCTCTGCCACAACTGACGGTCAAATCGATTCATCTTTGCTTTTTACAAAACTACTTTGACTGTTCTAACATATCAAGTCTTGTGACAAACTGCAGCACTAATTTATTTCGGAGTTTAGCGAAAAAATTTGTCTCACCCACCGACGGAAACTTGTTTTCCCAGTTAACTGGTGGAGAGAAAAAATTGGGAGCTTAGTTCAAGCTCTTAGATTCATCTGTGGAGTCAATCCTTTAATCTCAAATCTAAAATCTCCAATCGATTGGAGCAGAAGCAGTGGCGCTTTCGCCGGACAACTCCGACTGCAATTTGCTGCTGTAAAATCGCTGGCTAATTCCTAAAATTACTTGTTTCATTACCCAATACAAAACAGTAATTACTACAAAAGTTACAACCATTACTAAAACCGGACGCTTGCCTATCAAATCGTTCATTACGGTGTTAACTAGCGCATCGGGGTTAGTAAGAATGTCCCAAGTGTTGAAGCGGATAAATCGCCCTAAATAAATGCCGATCGCCGAAAGTGCGTGTATAGTTATCTCCGTTGCCAGGATAAATTTACTCCAACCCTGTTGCTTCAAATAGTAACCCAAATTCATCACCGACAGCACGTAAGCCCCAAACCCAACCAGCATAAACGCCAGATACTGCGGGATCAAAGCTAGAGTCACAGTCCACACCGAGTTCCCCTCTTTAATCTGCTCAATCAGGTGAATGATATCAGTTAAAACGTAGGGCGCATTAGGCAAAAATGCGATAAACCAGAAAAAACCCCCCCACCAGCGGAGAGAGCGAACTCCGCGCTGCCGCAGTACCCAGATGTCTAAAGCCATCAGTGCTAGCGTAATCGCGATCGCGCCCAAAACGTAAGTTTTGCCCACATCTTGCACAATGTGCTTCAGATAGTTCAAAACATGGCGCGTACTGGGCAAAAAAGTAAGGCCCAGGAGAAAGGCCGTACCCCACAGCAGCCAGCGCGATCGAGGTTTGCGAAACAGCCAAAAACTCAGGCCCAGCGGTACTAAAGCCAAAAACAAATTCCAAGACATCCAGCGGACATTGTGTCCCATTGCTTGCAACGCTTCCAGGATTAATCCCATCATGTCAATTTTTATACAATTAAAGGTTTGATGCAGCACCGCTTCATTCGCAGCTTCCGTCTATTTTAGTCTTTAAGTTGTAGGGTGAGTCAGCTTATCGCTGGGCGCCTGAAAATCAATAACTGCTGACGCATACTACCACTGTGGAGTCACTCTCAAATCTCAAATCGACTGACGCATCCTACCACTGTGGAGTCAATCTCAAATCTCAAATCTCAAATCGACTGGTGCACCCTACTGTTTATAAACTTTGTCGATCGGAATCTCAATCTTAAAAGTCGTTCCGCATCCTATGGAAGAAAGGCACTCAATCTTACCCTTGTGCTTTTCCACCACAATCGAGTGCGCGATAGACATTCCCAACCCCGTACCTTTCCCCACAGCTTTGGTAGTAAAAAACGGGTTAAAAATTCGATCGACTATCCCCTCGGGAATGCCCGTACCGTTGTCCGAAATTTCTACTCTAACAGTGTTCTCGGGGGTTACACCCGTGGAAATAGCAATCCGTCCAGTCTTTGTCTCTGATTGTGGAACCGATAACTGGTGATATCGTTCTTCAATAGCATCAATTCCATTAGCAATAATATTCATAAACACCTGATTGAGTTGGCTCGCATAGCACTCCACCAGTGGCAGTTTTCCAAACTCCTTAATTACTTCAATTTCCGGGCGGCTGTCCCGACTCTTCAAGCGGTGCTGCAAAATTAACAAAGTGCTTTCAATTCCCACGTGAATATCGACCGGCTTCATTGCGGATTCATCCAGCCGGGAGAAATTTCTGAGGGACAACACAATTTGCCGGATGCGCTCTGTTCCTACCTGCATTGAACCCACAAGTTTTCTTAAATCCTCAGCCATGAAGTCCAAATCTATCTCTTGAATGCGATCGACAATTTTTGAATTGGGTTCGGGATACTCCTGTTCGTAAAGAGTCACCAGATCCAGCAACTCTTTTGTATACTGGTTGAGATAATCAATGTTAGCGTGAATGAAATTAACTGGATTATTAATTTCGTGAGCGATGCCTGCAACTAATTGCCCTAAAGAAGACATTTTTTCAGTTTGGATGAGCTGAGTTTGAGTAGAGCGCAATTCCAGCAGCGCTGACTCTAAATCTCGAGCTTTTTCTCTTTCTCGCGCCTCGCTTTGTCGCAGTGCTTCCTCTGCTTGCTTGCGAGTCGTAATATCCTGGCAAAATCCAATTATTACCTTAGCCTGACCGTCAGGATTCCTGCTAAAAATAGTATCCAGACTTTGCAGCCACAAAAATTGACCATCTGCGGCCTGCACCCGGTAATCAATTTCCCTAATTTCGCCATCTTCAATTCCTGCAAAGCTGGCGTGATGTTTCACAATTTTAGGCAAATCTTCGGGGTGTATTAACTGAGACATCAGTGACGAATCCATCGCTGTAATTTCGTCGCTGGTATAGCCCAAAAGCGCGAGCATTGAAGTATTAGTGTAGATATTTCGCTGTTCTTCCAAGTCGTAGAGATACAAAATACCGGGAGTAGCCGATGCTACTTTTTGAATGAACTGCTGGCTTTCTTGCAAAGCTAACTCCGCTTGTTTGCGATCCGTAACATCAACCGCGATTCCGTCCCAAATAATATCGCCGTTTTCTTTAGCTTCAGGACGCGAAATTATCTGAAACCATCGAATTTTGCCGGAAGGTAGCACGAACCGTCCTTCCCAGTGCCAAGGTTGCAAAGTTTGGGCTGAAATAGCAACGGATTCGTCATGATTTTGGCGGTCATCAGAATGAATTAAATCTGTTATCAAAGCCGCATTTTGCATAACAGCTTCTGCTTCTCGCTCAAACATTTCTCGGCAAGCCGGACTAATGTAAGGGAAACTGAAAGAGCTATCGGTACGCAATACAAATTGATAAATTACTCCCGGCACATTACCCGACAGCTTTTGGAATCTTGCCTCGCTTTCCCGTAGTGCTTCCTCTGCTTGTTTGCGCTCCGTGATGTCAGTAATTGAACCAACCATGCGGACTGGTTTTCCAGATGCGTCCCACAAAGCTTGTCCCCGACTCAATATCCATTTGTAGGCGCTGTTGTAGCACCAGCAGCGGTATTCGACGATGTAATGCGGCGTTTTCTTGTTTAAATGGTCTTGGAGAGCTTGCATTACTAACGCTAAATCGTCGGGATGCGTGTTTTTGTTCAATTCGTCAAAGTAATCGAGAATGGGGCTGTGTTCGTCGTATCCGGTGATTTCCTTAAATCTATCGGACAGGAATAGTTCCCCTGTTTGCAAATTCCAGTCCCAAATGCCGTCGTTGTTGCCTTTGAGTGCTAACTGCCAGCGTTCTTCAGTTTGCATCAATTGAGCAGTTCTCTGTTTGACTCTATTTTCTAGTTCTTGATTGAGCTGTTTGAGACTTTCTTCTGCCTGGTTGCGTTCGATCGCAATTCCTGCTAAGTTTACGATCGCCTCTATCAATTGCAGCTCAAAAAAATGGGGGTGGCGCGGTTGGGAATAATACATTCCAAAAGTTCCCAAAA
The DNA here is from genome assembly GCF_036701875.1 of Microcoleus sp. MON1_C5. Taxonomy (NCBI): domain Bacteria; kingdom Bacillati; phylum Cyanobacteriota; class Cyanophyceae; order Oscillatoriales; family Microcoleaceae; genus Microcoleus; species Microcoleus sp. MON1_C5. Next base: position 23,857 of record NZ_JAUBRN010000064.1, read on the forward strand.
CTTGACCCTGAGATGAGAAAATAGGAGTAGACAAGCAAGCTCTCAGTCCAAAACTCAAGGCTAAATCTCGAAAATTTTTCCACAAAGGATCGCTGGCAATATCTGTAACGATTACCTGTTGGCGACTAAAGGCAGCAGTGCCGCAGGAACCGACATCCGGGCCGATGGCTATGCCATGAATAGCAGCATTGTAACTGTCGGGCAAACTGGGCGCGGCTCCGTGCAGCAAATGTTTGCCGTCTGGAGCTAGAAGCAATATCGAACAGATGACATCTCTAGATTGCTGCTCGATAATTTTAACTAAAGTGTTTAAAGTATCGCCTAGAGAAGCACCCTTAGCAATCATTTCTAAAATTTGTTTTTGACCCGTCAACCAATTTTCAGCTTGCTTGCGCTCTGTAATGTTGCGGGCAACCCACAAAACCGTGTTTTCTTTCATGGGCGAAATGGTAGCGGCAAACCACGTTTTTATGCTACCAATTTCCAAGTTATATTCAAAAGTACAGATTTGATTTGTAGCGAGGGCGGTGCGAATTTGCTCCAGAAAAAATTCTGCCATTTCTGGATAGAATAAGTCGCTAATTTTTTGACCTACCAGTTCTGGAGACGGTTTATATAAAACTCCGGGATTTGTCGGGGCAATTTTCAGGTAGCGTCCTTCAATATCAATCACCAAAATTACGTCGTTCATTGCCGCAAACAAAGTCCGCAGTTCTGCTTCTGAAGCTTGCAGGGCGATTTCAGCTTGTTTGCGATCGCTAATGTCGCGCCCTACTCCTTGACACTCAATCAAGCTGCCCGTCCTGTCAAAAATCGCCCGATTCGTCCACTGCTGCCAGCGAGTTTCCCCTGTTTCGAGAACGACGCGGTGTTCACAGGTAACGACGGGGTTTTCTAGGCTTAGAGAACTGAAACTGCGGCTGAGAATTTCTTGGTCTTCTGCCGGCATCAAGGGCATAAAAGTATGGCCCTCCAAATCCGATCGCGATTTATTGAAATAGCGGCAGTAGGCATCGTTGACAAAAGTCAAAACTCCGCTCGGCAAGAAACGGCAAATCAGTTCGGTTTGGTCTTCAATAATTGCCCGATAGCGAGATTCGCTCTCAAGCAGCGCGGCTTCTGCTAAGACGCGATCGCTAATATCCGTCCCGATACAAAGCAGTCCTGCCACATTTCCCTTGGCATCTAGTAAAGGTTTATTTGTCCACGCTATCCACACCCTTTCTCCATTGCTGCGGATGTTTTCGTTTTCGTTTTGGAAGTATTTTTCCGGCTGTGGCAAATAGTCTCGAATCATTGCCGCCAAGTCACTTTCTGATAAATCTGTTTTCGGTATAATTGTGCCGACCGCACTTTTGCCAATGATTTCTGCTTCTGAATACCCGAAAAAAGTTTCAGCAAACTCATTAAAAAAAGTAATTTTGCCTTCACTGTCTAACTGCACAATAATGCTGTTAGCATTCTCAACCAATTGTCGGTACTTAGCTTCGCTTGCCTGCAGCTTCACAGGGCCATACACCCAGCTAAACGCCACGACCCCGCTGAAAACAGCCAGCAAGCCGCCTCCAAAGATCAGCCACCCCCGAAACGGCGAATTCGCAGGCCATCCTCCCGCCGGAATTGCTGCCAACTGCCAGGAACCGTTGGGCAAAGTCACTTCCAGCATCACGGGATTCTGCTGAAAAATTGACCCGTCACCGAAAAACGCAGGGCCGGATGCTCCCTTCCCGTCTTTGCCCCGCAGAGCGTATTGCAGCTTCGCTGAGGAGTCGTTGAGTCCTGCTTCCTCAATCAGGGAATTTTTGTCGATGATCAAACCTGTCAAGCCCCAGTAAACTCCTGTTTCGGGCTCGGCGCCGGAGGGTGTGAGAAAAATCGGCGATCGGCTGATGAACGTCTCGTCCCCCTCCAATAATTTCACGGGCCCGGCTAGCAAAGTTTTTCTGGTGTAGATAACCTCTTTGACCATTTGCCGCTGTGCGGGTAGCGCCGTCAAGTCAGCCCCGATCAGCGCTTCATTTCCCTCCCGTGGATAAATGTAAGCGATCGTCGTGCCTTTAACTAAAGTTATGGCGCGGATGCCCGGTTGCTGTGCCACCAGAATTCTCGCCGTCGCTGTAAACTCGGCTTCAGTGATGTTTGGGTTGTTGGAAAGGTAAGCCCCCAAACCCCGCGTCAAAAATACGCGGGAATTCAAAGCGCCTTCCAGCTTAGAACGGACTGTGCTGAGGCGTTCGAGGGTGCTAGCGCGGTTGTAGTGAAAAAACCGCCGCTGTTCTGAGCGATCTAAAATGCCAACTCCGACCAAAATTGCTATTGATGCCGAAATTGCTGCTAAATACGGTGAAATTTGGAATTTTTTCACCTTAAAGTATTCCATCTGCCGGCGGTTAAGGTATATTTTTTAGATCTTTAGATAGATTTAGTTTAGTTTGATTTCTCTAAGCCAATGCCAGATTTTCGGCATACCGGGCTTGTCGCAAGCGGGCGGGAGTTTGTTGTGTTCTAGCACGCCCGCCGAACGTCGGCGATCGGCAAGCCTCTCATCATCAATTCTATGGAAAAAGTTTTAAATCTACAATCGACTGAGCGAAAGTAATGTGGTCATAAGCCCCCGTATTCATTCCTTCGCAGACTCAGGACGGAGACTTTAAAAAGCTTTGCATCCTTCCTAAAAAGCCCCTGGATTCATTCCTTCGCAGGCTCAGGACGATATCAATCTAAAATCTAAAATCTAAAATCTAAAATCTAAAATTGGTTGACTCGCCCTTGCTCGGGTAGGGCGCGCCACGATACCGTACCACACCCGGGGGGGGAGCGCGCACCCGAAAGACGCGAGTTATTAGCTAAAATAGGTTTAGGAATAATTTTTTTTCAGCGCTACGGCCAATCATTCATAGGGGCAATTTGATGCAAGAACAGTTGATGGAAGCGATCGCACCTTACCGCGATCGCGTAGATTATCTAGAAGTTCGCCTCGAACAAAGCGAGTCAACTGCGATTAGTTTTCGCGGCCCTCAGTTAGATGCTGTCAACCGCAGTTTTAGTCTCGCCGGCGGCATCCGCGCCTGTCACAAAGGTGGCTGGAGTTTTGTAACTTTTAACGGTTTAGATGAGTTAAAAGATCGCATTGAAGAAGCTGTAGTGCAGTCTCGTTTGGTTGGCAGCGAAAAAACTCTACTAGCAGATGTCACCCCGATTCAAGATTATGTAGCGGTGGAATTGGGCCGCGACCCGCGCTCTATTACTCTAGCCGAAAAGCGGAAATTGCTCGAATCTTACAATCAGTTGCTGTTAGATTATGACCCGCGAATTCAGACGACAATGGCTGGTTACAGCGACAGATTTGGGATTACTTATTTTGTGAATTCTCAAGGCACTTGCATCGCTCAAGAGCGCTTGGACGTGACCGGGCGTTTCGGAGCGATCGCCCGCGGCGAGGGCGGTGTCGTCCGCCAAGGGTTTGAGTCGATTCACTCGCGATCGGATTACGATGTGTTGACAAATATTGAAGATCGTGTTAAAAGTGCGGCCGTTCGAGCTGTGGGCCAACTAGAGGCAAAATCGGTGAAAGGCGGGCAGTATCCGGTGATTTTAGACCCCTATTTGTCGGGGGTTTTTATTCACGAAGCTTTCGGGCATTTGTCGGAAGCAGACGGCATTTACGAAAACCCAAAAATGCAGGAATTGTTGACTTTGGGCAAGCCTGTGGCGATCGAACAATTGAATGTAATTGACGACGCAACTGTGCCGGGATTGCCGGGAACTTTGAAATACGACGACGAAGGCGTGCCGGCTCAGTGCAAGCATTTAATTAAAAATGGAGTTTTAGCGGCTCGGATGCACAATCGCGAGACTGCGGGCAAAATGGGCGAAAGTCCGACGGGAAATGCCCGGGCTCTGAGCGCTACTTTTATGCCTTTGGTGCGGATGACTAATACTGCGATCGAGTCTGGCGAACATTCTTTTGACGAAATGGTTGCCGACATTGACGAAGGAGTTTATGCAGTGCGGATGTTGGGAGGACAAACCAACGGCGAAATGTTTACGTTTGCGGCGGCTCAAGGGTTCATGATTCGCGACGGCAAATTGGCCGAACCGGTGAGCGATGTCACTTTAAGCGGCAATGTATTTCAGACGTTAAAGGATATTGAGTCTATAGGAAACGACTCGGTTTATGCCTACGGCGGTTGCGGTAAAGGCGGTCAGAGCGGTTTGCCCGTAAGCGTCGGCGGCCCCCATTTGCGGATTAAAAATGTCGTCGTCGGAGGAAGATAATCCTTAGTCATTAGTCATTAATTATTAGTTCAAAACTTACCCAACTGGCACATGGTGAAGGCGTGTTCGCGCCCTCACGCCTCACCTTAACCAGTCCGGGACACTGACAAGTTGACCAACCACTCAAAATCTACTATAGAGGGCTTCAGCTAGGTCGTTCGGTGTTTGGGAGGCTTCATAAATTACAGAGAAAGTGGGGAAGTGCGATCGCGATTATAGACTTTACCAGACTTTGCTGATTTTTTGTTTAATTCCCCTTAAGTTGCCTTCATCTCTATCCGATTATTCTGCCTAATCGGAATCTCAATCACAAATTCTGCACCTAGATCTGGCTCCGAAAAACACTTCAAATCTCCGCCGTGCTTCTCCACCACAATCTGATAGCTAATCGATAATCCCAAGCCAGTGCCCTCACCCACAGGTTTAGTTGTGAAGAAAGGATTAAACAGCCGATTTATTACATCGCTTGTCATCCCCGGGCCATTATCTTTAAAACTGATTCTTACCCACTCGCGATTGAGCATAGAAGTAGCAATCGTAATCGTCCTAGGCTCGTTTTTAATTGGCTCAGGGCTGAGTTTTTTATCATAGTGATTCAAGGCATAAATGCCATTGCTTAGCAAATTCATAAATACCTGATTCAACTGACAGGCATAACATTCTATTTGTGGCAAATCTCCGTATTCTTTAATAACTTGAATAGACGAAGAATTCGGCTTAGCCTTGAGCTGACTCTGCAAAATTACTAGAGAGCTGTCGATTCCCTCGTGAATATTAACGGGTTTCATCTCAGCTTCGTCTAGGCGCGAGAAGTTCCGCAACGTCAGCACAATCTGACGGATACGTTCTGCCCCCAATTGCATTGAAGACAGCATTTTAGGCAGATCCTCTGTGATAAAATCCAGCTCTATTTTCTCAATTAAAGATTCGATTTCAGGGTAATTCTGAGCATCGTGTTCCTGGTAAAGCTTGATTAAACTTAAGAGCCCCTGAGTGTAATCTGTGACATAAGTTAAGTTGCCATAGATGAAGTTAACGGGATTATTAATTTCGTGGGCAATACCGGAAATTAGTTGTCCTAAGCTAGACATTTTCTCAGTCTGAATAAGCTGAGATTGGGTGCGCTGTAAATTTTGCAGGGCCAGTTCTAGTTGGATGGCTTTTTCTCGCTCTCGCGCTTCCGATTGCCGCAATTTCTCCTCTCTTTCTTGGCGGGCGCGCTCGTTTTCCTTTAGCTGCTGCACATGACATAAAGTTTTGTTAATCGTAATTTCTAAATCCTGAAAATTTATAGGCTTAATCAAAAAGTCAAAGGCCCCGCCATTCATCGCCTTTCTGATATTCCCCAAATCGCCATAAGCAGATATAACTACTGTTTTGACCATAGTAACTAGCTCGTTAAGTTTCGCTAGCAAAGCCATACCATCCATGACTGGCATATTAATGTCTGTCAGGATAATATCTATATCCGGGTGCTCTCGCAACGTTGAAAGCGCTTCTACGCCATTGTGTGCAAAAAAAACTTGGTATTCTCCGGTGCGGATCTTTTGTCTAAATTTCTGGGAAATTAAAGATTCTAAATCAGGCTCGTCATCCACAAATAATATTTGAGCTGGCATATTGCGAGCCAGTGCGGTCGTAGGTGACATTTTTTGAACTCCTGGGATTCATTAACTTATCCGCCGAGTAATTTTTATCTACTTTACGTCCTATTATAGATTATTTCAGGAGTAATGAAAAGGCTGATTTCTACAAGGGCCAACCAGATGGCTGGAATAGGCTCTGAGTTTGGTAAAAGTCGATGGATTAGCTAAGGTTGAGTGCCGCCCTAGTTTGTCTGATTGGAATTTCAATCCAGAACTCTGTTCCCTGCCCCACCTCTGAAAAACAGTTCAATGCGCCCCCATGCTTCTCATGTACAATTTGGTAGCTTATATAGAGACCCAAACCAGTACCCTCACCTACAGGCTTAGTAGTAAAAAATGGTTCAAAAATACGGTCTTTCACCTCTGCCGTTATTCCCGGCCCATTGTCCCGAATTTGAATGACGACACGGGATTTTTCCTCTAGCAGAAAAGTGCGAATAGTAATGGCGAGGGGGCAAGCGGGGGGGTTATCTAGTGACCGTTGTTTGTTGTACTCATTCAAAGCATCAATCGCATTAGAAAGGATGTTGATAAACACCTGGTTGAGTTCTCCGGCATAGCATTCCACTAAAGGCAGATTGCTGTACTCCTCCATCACTTGAATCTCTGGACGCCCTGCCCTTGCTTGAAATCGATTATGCAAAATCAGCAGGCTGCTTTTTATCCCCTCGTGAATGTCAACCGACTTTATGTTAGCTTCATCCAGTCTTGAGAAGTTACGCAAAGACAAAATAATCTTCTGAATGCGGTCAACACCCCCTTTCATCGACACCATAATTTGAGGTAAATCTACTATCATAAATTCCAAATCTATGGCTTCGATTTCAGCTTGAATCTCAGAATTGGGAGGGGTGTACTGCTGATAGAGATGTAGCAGGTGCAGTAGGTCTTGAATATAATCACTGACGTGGCTGATATTGCCGTAGATAAAGTTGACGGGGTTGTTGATTTCATGGGCAATCCCCGCAACCACTTGACCCAAAGAAGACATTTTTGCGGTCTGAATCAGTTGAGCTTGGGTCTTTTTTAGGTCTTGCATACAGTTCTGTAAATGCTGAGCTTCTTCTCTAGCGCGAGCTTCTGACTCCCGCAAGCGCTGATTTTCTTTTACCTGTTGCACCTCGCGCAGCGTTTTGTTGAGGGTAATTTCTAGATCCTGAAAATCTATAGGCTTGGTTAGAAAGTCAAAAGCACCGAAGTTCATCGCATTTCTTATATTTTTCATGTCGCCATAGGCTGATATAACTATTGTTTTGAAAGGGCGGTTTATCTGATTAAGTTTAGAGAGTAAAGTCAGGCCATCCATTTCAGGCATATTAAGGTCGGTCACTACTATATCTAGATCCGGGTATTCTTTCAATTTCTCCAGCGCTTGTACGCCATTGTGGGCAAAAAAAAGCTGCCATTTTTCGGCGCGGATTTTTTTCCTAAATCTCTGGGAAAGTAGAGATTCTAAATCTGGTTCATCATCCACAAACATTATTTTTGCTGACATATTCATTTTTCAGTAACTCTTAAAACTCATCATAAAGATTTAGCGTTCCAGAAGAACAGAAGGAAAATGCAATCGAGCCATTTTAACTCGACTGAGGTACTGCTTTCAATTACCAATTACTCATTACCAATTACTAAATATGTTTCCTTGTAAATTTACTCCAAGTTGAGTATTTTATTTTTGAGTGTATCAAAATTAACAGGCTTAGTAATATAGTCATCAGCTCCATAAGCCATTGCGGTTTGGTAATTTCTCTCATCTCCATAAGCCGTAATCATAAAAACTTTTAAATCGGGAAACTTTTCTTTGAGAATCCTGAGCAGTTCGATCCCATTCATTCCTGGCATATTAATATCCGATAAAATCAAGACAATAGACGCTTCATCCTGGTTTTCTAAGTAGTTCAAAGCTGCCTCTGCGGACAGGGAAAAATGAAATTGAATTTGCCCTGCTTTGATTTCTTTCCTAAATTTCTGCTTGAACAGTGACTGAATATCTTCCTCGTCGTCTACCACCATTACTTTCATTTTTTTAACTCCTTAATTTCAGCTATTTTTTTGGGCAATGTGATTATAAACTCTGTGTATTTTCCTACTTCTGTTTCGACTTTTAGTTCTCCGCGATGTTGCTGGACGATAACATCCTGACTGATAGACAGACCTAGACCAGTACCTTCGGCTGGTGGTTTTGTAGTAAAAAAGGGATTGAAAATTTTATCGACTACCTCGGGTTTTATACCTGAGCCATTATCGCGAATGCGGATTTCAATCGCGTCACCAAGATTTCGAGTTCTCACGTCAAGCAGCGGTGAAAATGCTGAACCCATTTCTTGTTTCTTTTTATAGGTTGCATAGCAAGCATTGCTAATAATGTTAAGAAAAACCCGACCGATGTCTTGTGGCACGACCTCTACTTCGCCTATGTCATTGTCATAGTCGGTTTCTATGGTAATGTTAAAAGCAGCTTCCTTGGCTCGCATCCCGTGATAGGCTAGATTGATATATTCAGCCAATAAACTATTTAGATCTGTAGCTTCCCAGTGACCGCTTTGTCCGCGAGAATGCAAAAGCATATTACCAACGATTTTGTCGGCTCTTTGACCGTGTTGATTGATTTTTTTAAGATTAGCTGTGAGATCGGTTAATAGCTCGGCAATATCGTCACTGGTTTCGGGATCTAAACGTTCTGCTTGATTTTCAATTTTTTCAAACAGTTCTTCGGTTAATTCAGCAGAAAGTTCTGAGAAATTGTTGACAAAGTTTAATGGGTTTCTGATTTCGTGGGCAATGCCTGCTGTTAAACTACCCAGAGAAGCTAGTTTTTCTTGCACGACAATTTGATTTTGCATAGCTCTGAGATTTGCTTCTACCCGCTGGCGCTCTTCAATCTCATTTTGCAATTGCTGCACAGTATGGGTGAGTTCAGATGTACGCTCCTCAACTTTGATTTCTAGTTCCTCATTAGCTTTTTGCAGTGCTTCTTGGGCTTGCTTGCGATCGGTGATGTCGCGCACGATCGCCACATATTCTTGGAGATCCTGATTGGAAAGAGAAGCTTGTTGAGAGAATCGGTTTGAGATGGCAACTTCGAGGATGCGCGAGTTTCCATCGGGTAAGTTGAGGGTGTGTTCGCTGCGACTGAGCCACTGCTCTGGCTGAGCCGCTAATCCGGGTAGTAATTTGTTCAGGTAAGACCCAATTAGCCTTGTAATATCTATTCCGAAGAGGCTTTCAGCAGCGGGATTAGTCTGACGAATTACACCTTTTCCATCCAGCACTACAATAGCATCTAGGGCAATGGTAAAAAGCTGTTCTGCTCCCTCTCGTGCCTCGTCCATTAAGACGACTTGGGGTAAGCTCGTCCAGCAGGCAACGGCTACCCCGACAAAGGTGATACTCAACACTAGCACTACCAAAAGATTAGAGGCAAGACTTGAGTTAGCCTCTAAGGGGATACCAAACAACCAGCCGACCGTAGCGGCGCTAGAAATCAGTAAAATCACGACTACAACCTGAAACGCCACAAAATCTGGTATCAAGCTCTTGCGCTGTTGCCGATAACACTGAATCCACCACTCTGGATGAAACGGTGCAAAGGGAATGCGACGGATAGCCGCATCCACTACGAAAACAACCCCAGGAAACAGGAACCCAATCAGCACATCTTCCCGACTCCAAGCTAAGCCTCCAACCAGCAACACCACACCATCAAACATCAAGAAGCCTAATGCCAACCAAGGCCATCGCACTTCTGGAGAGCCTCGCCGCAGCCAGAGTCCGAGATTGAGTGACATCAACATTACGACGAAGCCAACAGAACCAATCACCAATAGCCGAGTTATATCTATCCAAAGTAAAGCGATCAAATTAATTAAAACGCAAAATATCAAGCCCGGTTGCAGAACACCTCGTCGGGAAACGATCGCAAACACGGGTGCAACATATCCATCTAAAGCGAGTTGGTACAACATTCGGGGAGAGTTAGAAACCGCAGTGGCGCAAGCTAGAAAACAGCTTGAAGCCAGCAACAGTGTCACGATTAATGAAGCTGACGGGCCCCAAAATGGTACGGCGGCTGCTAATAAATTCTTAAATGAGTCTTCCCCCAGTCCTTCAGCGGTGGCTAAGCGCATCAGTACCCAGGAGTTGGCTAGAAATATGGGAACAATTAGTGCAGCAGCTAAGTTCAGAAACCGCAAAGTTTCACTGGGACGACGGCTGTCGGCGACAAAGGAAGAAGCTGTTTCGCAGGCGCAAGTAGCGTAGAGCGCGAAGCACGACCACTTAGCCCAGTCCACAAAGGTTAAGGTTGGCCAACTGCTGGGGAAAAGTCCGGGACTCTCTGGAGATAAAGCTAACCATCCCATCCCTTGAATGCCAAACACCAGTAGAAATCCAATTGCTGGGAACACGAAAAATGCGTGCAGTATTCCTAGAGCGCGAGTGCCGCTAAATGCCACTATATAAGCGATCAGTGTGAATCCCACTATGAGAATTGTTCTGGGACACGGAATGCCCAAGGGTTCCAGGTTAGCTTGGATGAGGTCTGTGATGACGATCGCATTCACTGAGGGATATACTACCCAACTCAGGAAGTAAGCGAACGCCGCATAGCGACCCAGAGAGGGATAGTTCCTCAGTAGCCTGGTGATATAGTTGGGCGTTCCCCCGGACATTTCTGGCCAATGTTCCCCTAAGCGTTTCACTTGTAGGTTCAGGATCACTCCTAACACCACGGCGGGCAGCCAGACGAAAATTGCATTTGGGCCCAGAGCGGCGTACATTGGTGGTGCAATTGTTACCCATGCGATATGACCGCTCAGGCCAAAGCCCCAGGTTTCAACAGAACTCAGACTTCTCTGGAGGCGCATGGGCGATCGCCTATTAAGATTTTCTGTTGGGGAAGGCTGAGTTGGTTGTGAGTCGTAGCCGTTTGCTGGCTGGTGTCGGATGTCTGTAGCCATCAATTTTACCTAATTACATTTTATTTCTGACTTCTGAC
>NZ_JAUBRN010000065.1:0-33713 GCF_036701875.1 Microcoleus sp. MON1_C5
AGAAATGAGTTCACTATCTTCTTACACTTTCATTCTGGAAGCTTTATTCTATGCAGCTTCATATTAAATTGGTATTAGCAAATTATTAACACAAGTTCCAGCGGGGCTTCGACGTTGGACATGGGAAGAAAAGCCACGCACAAAGGGCGGTACACCTCGGCAATGGTACATAGAAAATGAATATCACGTGCAAAATTTGCTATATTTTTTATTAGCTGCCGTGTTCGCCGATATCCGAGAAGAAGAATATACTAGATCGGTAGGGCCGAAAAAACCAAGAGTAGACCTAGAAATTCCCTCGCTTAAATTGGTTATTGAAATCAAGTTCTGGTATCGCAAAGACAAGCCCCAAAAAATTATTGAAGAAATTGCCGCAGATACGTCTTTATACCTAGCTCAAGGCTCCCCCCACGAACAAATAATTGCTTTTATCTGGGATGACTCTCGCAGGACAGAAGAACACGACTTATTAAAGAGTGGACTCAAAAATTTGAAGGGTATTTTTGACGTAGTTATAGTTTCTCGTCCAGGGCGTATGCCAGACAATACATCAGTAATCAATGAAGAAGATAATGAATGATTAGCTATTTGGTAAAGACCTGTTTAAAATTATCGAGCTTAAAATAAGCGTGGTTCTGAACACCCAAAAAGAGGAATTTAGCTATGCTTATGTCTATGCGGTAACAACCGCGGCAAGCTACTCATTCCAAATAGCCCCGCGTCCCTTAGATGCAGAAGGAGTTGACGTAATTCTTACAGGTTTGGGACCATCACAATCAACGCGCCGCCCTCGCCTAGATGTCCAAATAAAATGCACCTCCAGAAAATTACTGGATAATGAAATTATCCGATCTCCCCTAGAAGTTAAAAACTATGAAGAATTAAGGCTAGAAAACCCTTTAGTCCCCCGCATTCTGATTATCGTTTTAGTACCCGAAAGCCAAGAGGATTGGTTGCGCCAATCTCAACAAGAACTCTCCCTGCGCTATTGTGGCTACTGGGCATCATTAGACCTCTTGCAAAAATGCTGAGACCCCTCCCCAACCCTCCCCTTAGTAAGGGGAGGGAGCCTAATTTTTCTTGCTTCCCCCCTTAGCAAGGGGGGACTGAGGGGGGTGAGTTTTTGACTTTTGCAAGAGGTCTATTGCGAGGGCTACCGCCCACCCAAAATCAAAACACTGTCACTGTTCAAATACCCATACAAAACATTTTCAACACAGACGCTTTAAAAACTCTCATGCAGCGCATTGAATCAGGAGAACTCCTATGATAGTAACAGTCCGCGACCCCGATATTCTCAAAACCTTAGAACCGCCTCAAGTCGCTGCTTATTTACAAAAACACGGATGGCACGAACAAAGCCGAGACGCTGACAAATCATCGATCTGGACTCGCAAGAATGAAGCAGGCGAAGACTACGAAATTTTGTTAGCTCTCAAACCAGAAATCAGCGGTTTTGCTCTGCGGATGTACGAAGTCATGGAAACCCTAGAAATTGTCGAAAATCGCTCTCAAATTGAAATATTAGCAGACTTGATCACCTCACTCCCCAATATGACTTTACAGGGAGTTGTCATGCAAGTTCACACCCCCAACACCGACAAATTAAGTGGCGAAATAACCTTAATAGGCGTCATTGCTGACAAATTGCGGAAAATTCAAACTTCACTCGCAGACAAAGATTATATCCTGGCGATTAAAGCTTATCAAGAACGCTTACCGATTCTCTGTAGCGGTGACTTAATCAAAGACAACAACGCCTTCATCCTCAAAAACCCCCACAACTTAACTCTCGATGAATTGTGGTAAAACTAACAGATTTTGTCATCTATAGCAATCCTTGCAGGAGTCGTAAATTTTTTACCCCACCCCAACCCTCCCCTTACCAAGGGGAGGGAGTAAGAGATTCACAAATGATTTAGGATTGCTATATATTAAACACCTTCCAAACAGATATCAAGTTCCCTAGCAAAGGCCTCTGGCGCATCCAGCATCAGCCAGTGTCCAGTATCGGGGATCGTAGTTGTCGTCAGTGTGGGACGGAGGATGTGGAGGCTGAACGGAAAAGTGTTTGAGGGAGCAATAATGGCGTGGGCTCGTGTTCCAGGGGCTGCTAGGTAGCGATCGAGAGCATCAACTGCTTCAAAGGGAAACATCCCGCGATACATTCCACACAGGCAATCCTGTGGAGTCGCCGCCAACCAAGCGAGTATCCGATCGCGCGTAGGGGCCGCGCTTCCTGTCAGTGCCTCATTGAAGCTCATTTGCACAGCAGCCCGCCAATCCTCCGTCTCCAGAGCCCTCTGGTAGGGGACGATCCGTGCCTCGTACATCTGTGGAGGCACCTTGGTAAAATCTCCAGGTGCGTCTGCCAGGATCAACTGCGCGATGCGGTGCGGTGCGCTGGCTGCTGTGGCGAGGGCAATACAAGCACCGAAACTGTGCCCGACGATCGCCACTCGATCGAGTCCCAGCCCATCCAGTACGGCGAAAACATCCGCTGCACAGGAGGCGGGCGCATAGTTGCCGTCCTCCGGCGGTGCGGAATCACCGTGTCCCCGCACGTCAAGGGCGATCGCGCGTCGGGTACGGGCGACATGGGCAAGCTGCACATCCCAGATGCTCGCAGAAACCGCCATACCGTGCACGAATACCACCGGCAGCGACTCGGACTCCCCAGCGGTGACAGCGGGGCTGGCTTCGATGATGTGAATAGTGCCGATCGGTCCTTTGAGAGTTGTCGATCGCATAAAATCTTCTCCTAATTTTGAATTTCCTCTTTTCAGACAACCAATTTTACCTGCGTTACTCCTTGGCGCAATTCATACTGTCCTTTTACCCAAAATTGTTTAATTTTTTCACCCAAAAACGGAGCCGTTTGCATCATCAATAAACGCAATAATCCATTTTTTCGCAGTTGTTCGCCTTTCCACGCTTCTTGTGCTTGAAGTTGTTGGGCGCGAATAATTTCTGGTTCCCGTTCTGCCTGAATCCGCGATAATGCTAAGTCAATATCCTCGTAATTAGCCCCTGCTTTCAATAAAGGTACAAGGTGATTGGCGGCAACAATTACATCGCGCAAAGCCATGTTAATTCCTTGAGCGCGAACCGGAGACATGGGATGTGCAGCATCCCCCAAAAGTATGATTCCTGGTCGATGCCAGCGCGGACAGCGACCAACCACAACAGATAATCGCATCGGAGATTCGATGGTATCGGCACAGTTGCGGAAATGTTCTGCCATCCACGCAGGCGATCGGGATGCGAAAGTTTCTGCCCAGTCTGTGTGTTTCCAATCGGTTTTGTCATCTGCCGATAGCACCCAAGCCAGATGAAGTTTTCCTGATTCTGCCCCATGAAAGACACTGAATCCGCTACCGCCATTCAGGATGGAATAAAATACATTATTCGCCACAAACCGAGGATGAGCGGCAAGTTTAAACCACAGAACATCTATACTATTCTGCTGTTTTACTAACTCTAATTCTGCACGCTGTCGTACAACCGAGTTTCTACCATCTGTACCAATCACAAGTGCAGCAGGAATCTCTCGCCCATCTCCTAGCTTTACACCCGCAATGCGATCGTTGCTGTAGAGTAAATCTTTTACGGGAACACCTGGGATAAATTCAAACTCTGGATGCAACTGAGCTTCTGAAATTAGTGTTTCTAGCAAAGGCGGTTGCGATACCAGCGTACAAGGTCGATTTGACCCCATTGGCTCATCAACTCGAAATAGTTGCCGATCGCCCACAACGAACTCCCAGGCATCAATTTGTCGGTGTGGAACACCTTCTAGCATAGTGGATAAGCCCATTTGTGCGATCGCATCCAATCCGCTCGGCATTAACGCTTCACCGCGAAACACTCGGTAGGAATCTTTTGCCGCCTCAACCAACGTTACAGCAATACCTCGTTTCACCAGCAGTAAGGCAAGTGCCGCACCAGTTGGCCCCGATCCCACAATTACAACTTGCATCATTGCCATTCCCCATTGCTTTTTGCGGATATTGAGATGTCAAAAAAGGTGGTAAAAGGAGGCGCAATCCCCTATTCCCAGCTATTTCTGGAGTGCCTGTTGAAAAGTCTTAACTGCATCAACATGATTCACCATATTGATGCAGCGCAACAACAAATCCAAATCGATCCCTTTCACCTCCTCACTACTGGAAACCTTTTCATAATAAAGTGTATTGTCCTCTCCCCGGAGGTGATAAACCTCTAACAATCCATCTTCCCAGAACCACACTTCCTTTATCTTCAGCCGCTTGTATGCCTCCAGTTGGTTGATGCCACCACTGGAAAACACGACCTCGATCGCCAAATCGGGTAGCCTGCGACCAGGAGCAAGTTTATAAGATTTATCGGCCTCTCGCTTGACTTTTCCGGTTTCACTTTCCAGAGTCATTGAGCCAGTTGGAGTAAAGTCAAACCCCGCCATCAGCAGGTAAAGCTCCAACAATGCACCAATTCTTTCTTTAACGGTTTCGTGGGGTTCTCCAGGCATTCGTCGTATCTCCAGAATTCCATCCAGGAAAGAAAGTCGATATCCTGGACGGTCTAACAATTGCTCAACTGCTTTGAACTCTCTCCAAGTGAGTCCCTCAAACAGAAGGGGTGATTCTTTTCTGGGTGGTGCGATGATTGCTGCAGTCATTTGATTCTCCAGTCTATTTCCAGATGAGAAACGATCGGGTTTGGAGGGCTATTTGTTTATTATAACTTTAAGTAGCTTTCTCCACTGTAAATCCGATTTCTTGCCCGTATGATAGTTCCAGCGTGTGACCGTCCGGGTCTTGCAAAAAAGCCCAGTAGCCGATCGGATATCCAGAATCTTTTGGTTCCTCAAGCAGTACGCCTTCTTGACGTGCTTTGTCGCAGAGAGAATCCATGTATTCGCGGCTTTTGCAACCTACTCCGAGGTGTGCAAAGGGAGACAGAACGGGATGTACGGAGTCTGTTTGAATTAGCACAATTACAAAAGGGCGAGTGCGATCGGAAAGCCAGACCACAGCAACACCAGTTTCTGCATCAATGCGGCGGTGAACGACCTGCATTCCAGCATACTTGGAGTAGAATTCAATACTGCGATCGACATCAGAAACGGCCAGTGCGATGTGTGTGAGACCGATATCACTCATGGGTTATGTTGCTCCCGTCATATTAGGCTTAACATCAATAATTGCCACTTCCAATCTCATAAATTTAATGAGACGATCGCCACTTATACCAATTTTTTATGAGGCCCCGTAGAATCCGATCCCCCCTAGCCCCCCGCGTCCGGGGGGGGACAAGAGTCTGATCTTTCGTTCCCCTACTATCAGGGAGATGCGAGGGGGATCGAGATATGTGCAACTTCACATTAAATTGGTATAACCGCTCGTAACTGTCCATCGTTTTGCTGCCTAGTATTTGTAAGCAGCAAAACCTGAGCGGAACCAAGACGATTTACCTCTCAAGGTAGATGTCGGTTAATCCTGCCTTTGAGATACTCCATATGAAATGTAACTATTTATACTAATGCCGCATCTTTTGTTGGTAGACGACGAAGCCCCACTCTGTGAAAGCCTTGCTTACTCACTGAGAAAGGAAGGCTATGAGGTCACTACAGCACCAGATGGACACAGCGCGATCAAACAATTCCACAAGCAAGTACCCGATATCATTCTGCTCGATCTGATGATGCCAGAAGTTGATGGGATGGAAGTGTGTTGGCGTATCCGGGCTTTTTCTAATGTGCCTATACTGATGCTAACGGCTAAAGACCAAGATATGGATAAAGTGTTGGGCTTAGAGGCAGGGGCAGATGATTATGTGACCAAACCCTTCAATACGCAGGAATTGCTCGCACGGATTAAAGCTTTGCTGCGCCGCCATCATGCGGAATCTACTTAAAAGCGGTTAAGGCATCCTTCAAGGGTTTGATAGCTCGGTTTGCTCAATCCATGACCAATGGCGCTAGGTTAGGATCGCTTGCAACGGATACACCATTTATCCCAGCCATGTTTGAGCCGATGAAACTTTTTGCCCAAGACTCCTTTACGAGCAGATGGTTAGCATCTCTTCGGTGGAATTCAATCCACACGAAGCTCTTGGCTACCTACCTGATCCTGATCGTCTTAGGAACCTCGCTTATGTCTGGTTACATCCTATGGACGTTTTATGCCTTTTTCATGCAGTCTCGTCAGACAGATTTAGAAAACTGGGCAACAGCACTGAGCGAGAGCGTTGCAGATGCCCTCGAAGAAAAAGATATGCAACGGGTGCAGATCATTGTCCGGCGCTATGGGGCACCCGCCAATATCACACTCCGTGTCTTTGATGCCCAAGGTTCGCTGTTAGCCACCTCTGACCCTCGAACAGATCGACAAATCACCAATTGGCTGCTGATATCTGGCGTTTCAGAAGCACTAGACGGTCATTCGGTGCAGGGCATTACTAAAGGGGTTTTATCAAGGGAAGATCGCCTCTATATTGTCAAACCGATGACTCGCAACGGTCAGATGTTGGGGATATTACGCATCTCGATTACTTTAGAACAGTTTCAGAAACAGTTTGTAAGGGTGATCTGGACAATTTTAGCCGCCCTTGGCATTACCATTCTTCTCTGTACCTTGGTCAGCAATCGATTAGCCCGGAGTCTCTCTAAACCCATTGAGGTGATGCGAAACTTTGCGATTCGTGTGGGTAGAGGACAGTTTGATGACAAACTCGTAATTCGTCAAAGCAATGAACTAGACCAACTCGCAACGGAACTGAATCGTATGAGTGAACGGTTGAAATCATTGGACAACGAACGCAGAGCCTTCCTAGCGAATGTTTCCCATGAACTGCGGACCCCTGTGAGTAATGTTCAGGTCACCATTGATGCGCTGGAGCGTGGCGCTGTGGATGAGCTGGAGTTGCGCGATCGCTTCTTTCAAACCATCAAAGAGGAGACGAAGCGGCTTTCGGGCTTGATTCACGATTTGCTCGATTTAGGACGCTTAGAAGCGGGTGTCACGCTATTAGAAATCCAAGCCATTGCCTTAGAAAGTGTCATCAGCCGTGCGATTAGAGCAATGGAAGTTCGCATGCAGGCTAAAAACGTGACTGTAGAAGTTGATGTTGCTGACCTTCGGATTATGGGCGATTCGGAACGCTTATTACAGGCTTTTTTGAATCTCTTAGACAATGCGATTAAGTACTCTACCCCCAATGCTCGTATTTTTATTGCTGCCTCTGGCAACAAGCAACAGGCTCTGATTTCAATTCGAGACCAGGGAAGCGGCATTCCTGAAACCGATTTACCTCGCATTTTTGAACAGTTTTACACCACGAGCCGCTCTAGTAAGAATGGGGTTGGTCTGGGTCTAGCGATTGCCAGACGCATTATTGAAGCGCATGGAGGCAGTATTACAGCCAGTAGTAAACCCGGTCAAGGGGCTGTATTCACCCTTTCTCTACCCTTAGAATCATAAGTAGTTGATCCCGTTGTCTGGTTCCGTGTCACTTCTTCCACCTGACTCACAGCAGTATTAGTCAAATGGATAGGAAAACCCGACTCTGCCAAATCAGACAATCTAGATTTAATTATCTTTTTATTTAAAGAAAAATGTTGTGCTAATTCTTTGTCAGGACATTTGCATTTTTTATAATTATTTAGTAGTCTCTAATACCAATTTAATGTGAAGTTGCACATATCTCGATCCCCCTCGCATCTCCCTGATAGTCGGGGGACGAAAGATCGGACTCTTGTCCCCCCCCGGACGCGGGGGGCTAGGGGGGATCGGATTCTATGCAGCCTCATAAAAAATTGGTATTAGCCGCTTTCAGATCCATTGCTTTAATGAAACCATCTTTTCCGTCCATGTACCCTTGAATATTATCAGGGTATTTTTGGGCAAGTTTTCTCTTTAGTTCGCTGTATTGCTGCGCGTCCTCAGGATGGGAAATCATATAATCTCGAAACGCTAAATGGCGCTCTATCTGCGCTGAGTTCACTTCAAACCCGTGAATTTGGTGTGTTCTAATCCCTGCTTCATTACCCTTGCGAAAATAACGACGACCGGATATCCCAAACTCACCCATTGCTTCATAACCTAATGCCTCAAGTGCTGAACTCTGTGTATCGAGTTTTATAATATCTTTAACCTCAACTAACATATCGATAATCGGCTTTGCATGAATTTGCGGAATCGCTGTGCTACCAATGTGATGTATAGCAACCACATTGTCCCTAAGTGCAAGTGCAATCATTTTCGACTCAGTTTCAAAGGCGCTGCGCCAATTTGGAGCGTGCGGGACGACTTCTACTTTTAAAAAATCAACTTTTATTGACATGGCTGATAATTATTTGCTTTTTTTGTCATCTCATTGATTTACCATCGCATTTAACCGAAACAGATTTTATTATGCCTCATATTTTACGGGCTGCGCCCAAAGCTCTTAAACATACGGACAACGGGGAGGAACTGACTGTTTGGGAGAGAAATTTCAAACCGCTCAATCGCCTGATAGTCAAGTTTTTTGTAAAATGGCTCTCCCGCTAGCGTCGCAATCATCTCAACTTCCTTAAATCCAGCACGCTCAGCAGCCAGTTCGCATACTCGCATAATCTGACTTCCAATTCCTCGACGTGCCCATGCTGGATGAACAAAGAATGCACGAATCTTTGCCGAGTCGCTGTCTGGGTTGAGCAGGCTGTCTTCTGGATTATTTTTGCCTGAATCACCTCCATAAAGCGTTTTACGCTTACTCCAACCACCGCAACCAACAATTTGGTGATTGTTCTCAGCAACAAAGTATGTTTGGTCTTGAATCAGTTTACTGTCAACCCCAAAAACTGTGCCCAGTGCGCCTTCAATCTGCTCTGAACTATAGTAGCTTGCTTGCAAAGCTCTAGCAGAATCAGGAATTAAAGTTGTTAACTTAGGAATGTCTTCTAAGGAAGCTAATCGAATACAAAAATCCATTGAACCGATCGGCTAAACAAATCGCTCTCTTAGTTTGTCACATCCCTGAAAGCGGCAATGCAGCGATCGCCCGTTAGCGTTAGCGAAGCGATCCGAAGGAAAGCCCTCGAAGAGGATCGCCCACCCCCAGCTTTAAGCGAACACCCAAATCCCTCGCCCTCGCCCTTTTTTTCATTTGGCCACAGGCTATGATTGACGGTTGGCAGCTTTTGAGAATCTAAATGCTAAACACAAATACAATTATTTCCAGCCTGCTGTTATTTATCCCAGTTTCCATCGCCGGACACTTTCTCGGCTGGGAATCCTCCACAATCTTCATCACCTCGGCTTTAGCCATCATCCCTCTAGCCGCCTGGATGGGCACGGCCACCGAAGAAATCGCCGTCGTCCTCGGTGCCAATTTGGGGGGTTTGCTGAACGCTACCTTCGGAAATGCCACGGAACTGATTATCGGCATCGTCGCCCTCAACGCCGGACTAATAGATGTTGTCAAGGCCAGCATCACCGGTTCAATTATGAGCAACCTGCTGCTGGTGATGGGATTTGCGATGCTGCTGGGCGGCTTGCGCTACAAAGAACAAGATTTTCAGCCGACAGTCGCCCGCTTGAACGCTTCAGCGATGAACTTAGCCGTGATTGCCATTTTGGTGCCGACGGCAGTTAATGCCACCTCTATTGGCATCCCTCCCGAAACTATGCAGAACCTCTCTAGCGCTGTTGCTGTAGTCCTGATTATCGTCTACGTGCTGACGCTGCTGTTTTCGATGAAAACCCACAGTTATCTGTACGATGCAGGGGTGGCAGAAATAGGAATGCTTGAAGAATTAGCCGAAAGTAACTTAGCACCAGACAGTCCCGACCACAAAGTCAATCTGCCGCTGTGGATTGGGGTGCTGTTGGCCTGTACCCTGATGGTAGCTGTCGAGTCGGAACTGCTGGTGGGTACTCTGGAAGAAGCGACGGCGCGTTTGGGGCTGACATCACTATTTACTGGGGTGATTTTAGTGCCGATTATTGGTAATGCGGCCGAACATACGACGGCGGTGACGGTGGCGATGAAAAATAAAATGGATTTGTCGGTTTCTGTGGCCGTGGGTTCGAGTTTACAAATTGCTTTGTTTGTTGCCCCCGTGTTGGTTTTGGCAGGTTTTGTCTTGGGCAAACCGATGGACTTGAACTTCAACCCGTTTGAACTTGTAGCGGTTGCGGTGTCGGTGCTGATCGCCAATTCTATCAGTTCTGACGGCAACTCTAACTGGCTCGAAGGTACTTTGCTGTTGGCAGCTTATACGGTTTTGGCGCTGGCGTTCTACTTCCATCCGGTAATTGAGGGACTTGTTTAAAACGCTTTCTTCTGCTGAAGGAAGAGGGAAGAGGGAAGAGGGAAGAAGGCAGATTTTTTCACTCCCTCACTCCCCCACTCCCCTACTCTCACTTCTTTCTTTGAGAGTGGTGGTTGCGATCGTACAATTGAAATGTGGCTGCTCTCTCGTTATTAGTTCTGGTGTGTTTGTACATTATTTGCTGTCATCAGGGATTTGTGACCTCGATCGGGTGTGACAAACAACAAAACCTTTGGCATCAACCCGATCTTTAGAGCGCAGTGCCACAGGTTATACAAAAACACGGGATGCTGAAGTCAAGCGAGACTAAAGCCTCCCTTGACTTCAGAGAGGCTGCAAGATTTCAATCAAGGGTGCTCATGAGTCTTTTACTAGGTGTGCTACGATCGTCATAAGTTGAAAATTGAGTCTAACCAGACAACGTAAAACCTCGTACTCTTATTGTTGAGTACGTCGTCCCACAAACACGGTGTTGCCGTCTAGGAAAACTCGTATTTGAACAAAAACCGAACTAGATAAAGAGGACTAATCAAATACGGTATGCCATACCGCAATTAACGATTTTAGAGAAGACACCTCTAATGCGGCTTGAGTAATCTTGTCAAGGCAAGTAACGTAAGCTGAATCAAAAATCTCACTCACCAAGAGTACACACAGGTTAATCTAATCGCTTAATACTTGATTAAACTTCCTCCTAGCTGCTGATGACAAGCATATTGACAGAGGCGCAGTTTTGTGCAACATTCTCAGAAGAATGCCCAAAATATGCAGGAAAAATTTTCAGGAAGAGTAAACGACGGTCGATTTAAAACTGACCAGCCTATAAAAAGGTCGAACGGGATACCACGATTCGTTAAATTGGTTGAAAATAATGGTTAAAAAATGGCTAAAAGCTTCCAAAATAATAAGTAGTTGTACAGAATTCAAAAATAGGGTGCTGCTCCACCCGAATTTACGCCTGTGGACAAGTAAGAGCCGACTCTCTTGGCAGAAGCAGGAATCAGACCCTCTAGAAAATACTTCTAGTTGAATGGTGAAGCTTAGATAAGTTTAGCCAAGTTTTGTATAGCAGTGTCCAAGTAAAACTTGATAGAGCAACCTCAATCAGGGTTATGTGGCTTCTGTGAGTTATTGCCTCAATCCCAAATGTCCGAATCCCTCCGATCCAGCCAACTCTGGCAAATCCGTGTGTATCCACTGCGGGTCTGAACTTTTGTTGCAAGGTCGATATCGGTTAGTCGCGCCTCTCGGAGGCGGCGGCTTTGGCAGAACATTTGAAGTGGACGACAACGGCGCCCGAAGAGTGCTCAAAGTCCTGCTCAAAGAACATCCCAAAGCTGTAGAACTGTTTAAGCAAGAAGCCGACGTGTTGGTCAGGCTAAGACATCCAGGTATTCCAAAAGTCGATCGCGACGGTTATTTTACATTTACGCCCGCTCACAGCACAGAGTCTTTTCACTGTCTGGTGATGGAGAAAATTGCTGGGGCCAATTTGCAAGACTGGCTGAAACATCGGGGCCGCCCCATCAGTCAAGAACAAGCAGTGAACTGGCTCAAACAACTGTCGGAAATTTTAGACCAAGTTCACCGCCTCAACTATTTCCATCGGGATATCAAGCCGCACAATATTATGTGCAAGCCAAACGGGCAGTTAGTGCTGATTGACTTCGGGACTGCTCGGGAAGTGTCGGCGACTTATTTCGCTAAGGTGGGCCAGGGGCAAAATGTGACTGGTATTGTTTCCCCGGGCTACACGCCGCCGGAACAAACTAATGGCAAGGCTGTTCCGCAGTCAGATTTTTTTGCTCTGGGCCGCACTTTTGTTTATTTGCTGACTGGAAAGCCACCGACTGCGTTTCCAGAGAACCCGCGCACGGGCAGATTAATGTGGCGCAAAGGAGCTCCTCAGGTTTCCGACGCCGTGGCTAATGTAATCGATTATCTGATGGCGCCTTTTCCGGGAAATCGACCTCAAAGCCCGCAGATGGTTTTGCAGTGCTTGGAGGAAATTAATCTCGACGGCGCGGAAAGTCAGTTGCCTACTCAGTTGCCGACGACGGGGCAAACTAAACTTCGCGCAACTTCCGGGACGCCTGAGGTGAAGAAGCAGACTTCTGTAAACCGCCTCAGACCTCTGAATTCGGGATTGAAAAAGGCCGAGAAAGATGTTTTTGATTGGAAAAAGAAGTTGCTGGCGGGCACGGCTGTTTTGATGGTGAGTATTGGCGCGTCTCAAATTTACGGTTCGCTGCGTTACGGGGTGTTTCCGGCAAACCCGGTGTGGCTGCTTTCTACTTTACCTAGCACTCATTTTTTGCAAAGAAGTTTGGATAATGTCGAGAGTGTAAATGCGGTCGCCCTGTCGCCTGACGGTCAAACTTTGGTCAGCGCAAGCTTTGGGACGATTAGAATTTGGAATGTGAGGACGGGACGCCTGGTGCGGACTCACAATTTGGTGCATTCTAAAAAATCGGTCAACACGCTGGCGGTGAGCCCGAACAGCTCGATTTTGGCCAGCGGCGGCGGCGACAATAATGTGATTCTCTGGGATTTGAAGACAGGGCGGCGGATGCGGACGATTCCCGCTCACAAAGCCTCCGTCAACGCCATCACTTTTAGCAGGGACGGTCAAACTCTCGCTAGCGGCAGCGATGACAAAACTATTCGCTTGTGGAATGTCAGAACCGGCAGCAGGTTGCGGACGTTGAGCGGCCACGCCGGAGGAGTAAACGCGATCGCTTTGAGCCGGGACGGTAAAACTCTGGCTAGCGGCAGCCAGGACAAGACTCTGCGTTTGTGGAATCTCGGCACCGGAGAAGTCAGAAGAATTATCACAGGGCACGGGGGCCCGGTTAATGCTGTGGCTTTTAGCCCGAACGGGAAAATTGTGGCTAGTGCTAGCACCGACAATACGATCCGTTTGTCGAACGTGCAAGATGGGAAGCGCACCCGCACTTTTAAAGGGCATTCGAGCTGGGTGAGGACGATCGCCTTTAGCCCGGACAGCCGCACTTTGATCGGCGGGGGCGGAGATATTATAGTTTGGGATTTGAAAACGGGAAAAGAAAGAAGCACTCTTTCTGGTCACACTCAGTTTGTGAGTTCTGTTGCTATTTCCAGAGATAGCAAGACTTTTGTGAGCGGCAGTCCCGATCGCACTATTAAGATTTGGCGAATGCCATAGTCCTACTATTTTAGATTTTAGATTTTAGATTGAAGAGTCGAGGCGATCGAGAAATCCCATCCCGACTCCGACGTGGAAGTCTGGGCATTGCCCGTCCTACAACTGTTACTTGCCGCAATTGGCAAAAGTAGAAAACAGGTTAAATTCTGTAACCCTCCACGCTTGCCATGTCTGCGCGCCAGCAAAAAGACTGTACCTAGTTATGCTTTTATCGCTGTCAACATAACTTTGCCAACTTAATGAAGCAACAGTTGGATACTGGGCTGGAAACTCCCCTGGTATAGGACTTACTTGAGAGCTCATGTTCCATCCTACTTGCTTGCTAAATTCTTTAATTTGACCTTCGCAAGTTCGACAGTTAGAACCGCCGACTTTCTGCCAAATCTCTAACTGCGGAGTCAATCCATATTTGCCATTGCTGGATTGCATCCACAGCCGATCGATCGCGCGGAGGTTCGGACAAGACAGATTGGCGGAGTTGTTGCGGATCAGAGAGACTGTTTCTTGATCGGCTTCGTACCATTTTTTGGCTTCTAATAAGGATTGAAGTTTGCTAAATTCGCTGTTGCTTTCTTGTGAATAAGCGGTAAATGCTGGTTGCAAAACTGCAAGAAATGTGCCTATTAATGCGAGTGATTGTTTGCCAAGTTTAATCATGATGTCCCTCTGAGTAAAAGTGATTTAACAAATGACCAGTTTACCATCCATCTCTCGACCTAGATGAAATCTTCAGAGCCGATGAGGTTCGGAGCAACGCCTGTCAAAGAAGCTAAAACTTCACCGCTGCTGGCTACTCTAATTAATGTGCCGTTAGTTCCAGGGGAAATTGATAGCTGTCCGAAAGTCAAGCCATTGATTAATTGAATGGTATCTTGAGAGTTGGTGAAATCAGAGAATGTATCAACTCCCAACCCTGCACCTAAAACAAATACATCGTTGCCCGCGCCGCCGACTAGATTATCGTTGCCCAAACCGCCGTTGAGAGTGTCAAAACCTTTGCCGCCAGATAGGTTGTCGCTGCCACCGCCCCCGACAAGGATATCGTTACCTTGTCTGCCGGTGAGTGCGTCATCGCCGTCTAAACCGCTGATATTATCGCTGCCGTTCGTGCCTGTCAGGTTGTCGTTGCCGTTCGTGCCGTTGATGACGTTTGGAGAGTTATTGATGCCACCTGGAGTGTTGCCGGTTTCAGCAATAAAGAGGTCTGGGCCGTTGTTGGTATCTCCCGGCACGAGATTGGCCGCAAAAGATGAAAACGCCACTTTCTGCCCGTTGGCCGAGATGGAGGGGAACTCGGAGTCGCTATTGCCCTGATTGCCTGTTGAGGAAACAGAGACGCGGGTGGTGGTATTGGTTGACAAGTCGCGCACGAAGATGTCCTCGCTATCGTTAGTGTCTCCCGGCACGAGGTTGGATGCCTCAGATGAAAACGTCACAAACCGCCCGTCAGCGGAGATGAAGGGAGTGTAGAAGTCTTCGTTCCCCTGATTGCCTGTTGAGGAAATAGAGACGCGGGTGGTGGTATTGGTTGACAAGTCGCGCACGAAAATGTCGGTGGTATTATTTGTGTCTCCCTGCACGAGGTTGGAGGCATCAGATGAAAACGCCACAAACCTCCCGTCAGCAGAAATAGAGCAGCGGGAGGAGCTATCGTTCGCGCGATCGCCATTGGAACTCACAGAGACGAGGGTAATGGTATTTGTCAACAAGTCGCGCACGAAAATGTCGCGTTCGTTGTTAGTATCCCCAGGCACGAGGTTGGTGGCAAAAGAGCGAAATGCCACAAACCTGCCGTTGGCTGAGATGGAGGGTAATTCAGAGTCGTTGTTCCCCCGATCGCCGCTGGAACTCGCAGATACCAGAGTGGTGGTATTAGTTGACAAGTCGTGGACGAAGATGTCGGTGCTATTGTTAGTATCTCCCGGCACAAGGTTGGTGGCATCAGATGCAAACGCGACAAACCGCCCGTCACCTGAGATGGAGGAGCGCCGGGACAAGCTGTTCCCCTGATTGCCTGCTGAGCCAACAGAGACGCGGGTGGTGGTGTTAGTTAACAAGTCGCGCACGAAGATGTCGCCACTATTGTTAGTGTCCCCCGGCACGAGGTTGGTGGCATCAGATTGAAATGCCACAAACCTTCCGTCAGCAGAGATGGAGGGGTCGTAGGAGATATCGTTCCCCGGATTGCCTGCTGCGTCAACAGAGACGCGGGTGGTGGTATTCGTTAACAAGTCGCGCACGAAGATGTCGTCGCTATTGTTAGTATTATTGTTCGGCTCTCCGAGAGAGAAGATGGATTGTTGAAGTGTAAACGCTACAAACCGCCCATCGGCTGAGATGGATGATGAGACCGAGTAGCGGTTGCCCTGCACATCGCCTGCTGGGTCAGAGATGCCTGTTGAGTCTACAGGAACGCGAGTAATGGTCATAAGCCCTGACATTTAAGAGTAGAAGTTTGGAGATGCCGTGCGGTTGATTGACATCATTCAATAAGCAGCTCTCAAAGTCAATTCATAAAATTCATAACCTTGACTTTATAAAAGTCATACTTATCAACAAATGTTACCAACAGTAGACAAAATAGCCAAACTCATATATAGTCAGCGAGCGAATGATACTTCCTCCAGAATTAAGGAAGTTTTCTCTATTGCAACATCTAATAACTAATTCCCCGCCCGTTGTTGGCAAATTCATCAACTGTTTGCTGCGATAATTCGTGAACTGCGATCGCCTGCAACACGTCAAAAGGCAATGTCAAATGATGGGCGCCAGCTAATAAAGTCTTCACCGCTTCTTCCGGCGATTTAATGCTAGCTGCCAAAATCTCAGTATTAGTTCTGTGCAACACATTTGCCATATCCCGCACTAAGGCAAAACCGTCTCCCAACAATCGGGTGGCGCGATTCACGTAGGCGATCGCATATTTAGCTCCCGCTTCTGCTGAGACAACTGCTTGTGATGCGCTGTATATCGCCGTCACCGCGCAAGGAATTTCCGGTGACAAATGCGCTACTGCTTGGAAACCCGCAGCCGTTGCTGGAACTTTCAAAACTGTTTGCCGCCCGATCAACTCAAAAGCGGCTTTTCCTTCTGCTACCATGCCATCAACATCAGATGCCATTAGCTGATAATACACTTCCCCAGGAATCAGTTGTGCCAGTTGTTTAAGGGTTTGCTCAGGAGATAACTCGCTTTTTGCCAAAAGTGTCGGATTAGTAGTAATTCCCCCTATCCATCCGAACTTGCTCGCCCGTGCGGCTTCCGCTACAATTGCAGTATCCACATAAATTGCCATCAGCTCTACACCTTCAGTTTGTTAATATTTCCCAGATGGTTGCTTGCAGATTGATATAAATCCGAGCGAAATTAATTGTTAATCTTTAACAATATCAGAATCTCGGAAATATTACTGTTAAGTAAATATAACACTTCAGTGATGTGCATCAGCGGTAGTAGTGCGTGAGTTTTGAATTTAACAGGACTTAGGCTCAGAAACCCCGTTTCTTACAAAAAATGGGTGGAGGACGACCTATCTGTGAATAAATCGGCTTTTTGCGGAAAATTGGCTAAGTGCTATTTAAGATAGCTAACAACTGAAATCAAAACTTTTAAGTCAGTTGGTAACTGCGATTGTCGGGTAAGAAAAACTTGACTCCCCAAATCCCGGATACAAACAAATTACATTTGTAGTAAGAATTATGTATGCAATAACTCCAGGAGGTGACTCAGAAAATGACCGAAGAAAAAAATCAGCAGCCACAAGTCAGCCTTGAGACATCTTCTGAACAACCTCAGTTGGAAAATTCAGCAGAAACCGCTGAAGAATTATCGATAAATCTTAAGTCGGAAACTCTGTCTCAAACGGTGGAAAATAACGCCGAAGACCGTTTGAAGGCTCTAGGTCGCTTAATGATGGTCAGCCTAACTTGGTCGCTAGCGGGGCTTTCCAAACGCGAGTAAGTTATGGAACACTACCGCAACGGGCGAGTTATGATTTGTGAGTTGTGTTGTAAGTTTTGTTTAACTCAAAACTTACAACTCCCGGACTTCCATGATGTTCGGTTAGTTGTAAGAAAACCAGTTTTTAGTGAAGACTTTAGTCCTTAAAGCAAAAACTAAAGTTTTCAACAGAGCACTCATAACTTTTCTTTAATTCCTTCAAACAGCCCCAAAAAAGTCGGTTCTGGACGGGTAACGCGCACTTCCCAAAGCGCTTTGAGGACTGCCAAAAATTCGCGGAAACTGTAACGAATCATGCCCTTTTGGCGAAATTTGCCCCAATCCGGCGTTCCTAAACCGATCGCCTCTACGCCCAACTGGCGGCAGGTATAAACAGCGCGGGCTAAGTGAAAGTTTTGGGTAACTAAAACAGCCTGGGTTATGCCAAAAATCTCTTTCGCCCGATAGCAACTTTCATAGGTGCTAAATCCGGCATAATCGAGAATGATATTATTAGTCGGTACGCCCTGGGCTGCGGCGTACTCCTGCATTGCTTGGACTTCGTTGTAATCGACGCTGCTATTGTCTCCTGTCATCAAAAGTTTGTCCACTCGCCCCGCTTTGTACAAATCGACGCCTGCTTGGACTCGATCGGCTAACATGGGGGTTGGAGTCCCATCTTCCCAAACTCCGGCACCAAAAACTATAGCGATGGATTCAGCAGGCACGTTAGCTATATCGTTGTGGCGGTAGTTGCGGGTAACAAGTCGGACGTAGTAGTTGAGGGCTAGGGGTGTGAGCACTGAGGTTAATATTAACACCCCGAGGGCAAGGCGCCATTGAAATATAAAGGGTTTAGGCAACATAAATTCAAGTTAACTTCCTATTTAATTACAAAAACAGGAACCTTCGCGGGTCTAAAAATTGTCAAGTTACCTAATTTACATTATTTTGAAAAAAATATGATTCAACAAAAGCAAAAATTTGAATTGCTGGAATCACTTTTATGGGAACCCAAAAACGGCTATTTTTTGCTAGACAGACATCTTCAAAGATTACAGCTATCGGCTGATTATTTTAATTTCCCCCTATCGCTAACAGAAGCAAGCAATGCTTTACAAGCATTAAGTATGACTTGCGGGTCAGTCAAACACAAAATACGGTTAACCATATCTTCTGAGGGACACATAAAATTACAAGCTCAGACACTAGATAGCGGTATCTTAAAAATCGGTGCATCTGTGGGAATTGCCCGCAAACCGATCGATTCTCAAAACCCATTTCTTTACCACAAGACAACTTACCGATTGCCTTATACAATGGCTTTGGAGTCGCAGCCCGAATATCAGGATGTCTTTCTGTGGAATCAAGATGGAGTTATCACCGAATCCACGATCGCCAATATCGTGATCGATACACCCGCAGGTCTAATCACACCTCCCGTCAAGTGCGGTTTATTACCGGGGACGTTTCGTTCTCAACTTTTAGAGGAGGGAAAAATCACAGAAGAATTAATTACCTTAGATGATTTGCACAGTACCCAAACTCTATTTCTCATTAACTCCGTTAGGGGTTGGATACGCCTCAAAAAAGAAGCAAGCCGAGATGTTTGGAAAGTTGTCAGTAATGGCTGAGATAACGCTTTCAATCGATTTTAGTAGGGTGCGAACTGTGCACGTTACTACTACAGATAGTCTCAAGATTGACTCGTAGCGTAAGTCCTGAAAGTGTTAACCATAGTGCAATCTATTATGAAACAAATACAACCTTGGCATTGGCGAAAGCTTCCCCTAAATCAGCGCAGCGGCTCTGAGATTTTTCAAACTTTATTTCTCGGTCAAAATGCCGACAGTGCAGGCTCAATATCGGATTGTGTCCCCCGCGATATGGCCGTTCTCCTAGAAAGTCCAGTTACATCTTCTACTAACTTGGCACGATATTCTATTTGTGCAGGTTCTCCCCGGATAATTGATGGTCAATCTCAGCTATGGACACCGCCAGTCGGTGAAATTTTACCTTTTTTGCGCGCTCTTTTGGACTCTCAAAAGCAAAATTTAGCAGTAAATGTACCGCCGGAAATTCCTTTTACTGGGGGTTGGTTGGGATGGCTAGGTTATGATTTAGCATGGGAAATCGAACACCTGCCCCAAATCAATACCGATCCGCTTCCTTTCCCGGTTAGCTGTTGGTACGAACCAGAATCTTTTGCGGTTTTAGACAGTCAAACGCAAATTCTCTGGTTGGCTGCGAGTCAACCTTCTCACCTCGATGTTATGCAGCATCAATTAGAGCAAACCGATCGAGAAATAATCGAGAATAATTTACCGGAAAATTATCAACCAAATTCCGCTACTCCTATTTTTCAACTCTCTCAGAGTCAATATAAAGAAATAGTGCAAAAAGCTCAGAAGTATATTCATGCGGGCGATATTTTTCAGGCTAATTTATCTTTGCGGTTTGAAGCCCGTACAGATTGCAGTAGTTGGTCAATTTACCGCGCTTTGCAACGGATCAATCCTTCGCCTTTTGCAAGTTATTGGCAAACTCCGTGGGGGGCGATAGTTAGTTGTTCGCCGGAAAGACTGGTTCAATTATTAGAAAAAAAAGTGGATACTAGACCGATCGCGGGAACAAGAGCGCGAGGTTTAACCTGCATTCAAGATGAGCAGTTAGCACAGGAATTAATAGAGAATATCAAAGAAAGAGCCGAACATATTATGTTAGTTGACTTAGAACGCAACGATATCGGGAGGGTGTGTGAATGGGGTTCAGTAAAAGTTAACGAATTTCTGACGATTGAACGCTACAGTCACGTGATGCACCTCGTCAGTAATGTTATCGGTACATTAAGAGGAGATTGCGACGCGATCGACTTAATTCGAGGGGTATTTCCGGGCGGTACGATTACAGGTTGTCCGAAAGTGCGCTGTCTGGAAATCATCGAAGAATTGGAACCCGTGAAGCGCAATTTATTTTACGGTTCCTGCGGTTATTTGGATTGGCGCGGCAACCTGGATTTAAATATTTTGATTCGCACCCTTTTATATGCACCAAAAAGTGACGGTACAACCGGGGGAGTTGTTTGGGGACAAGTGGGTGCGGGGATTGTTGCTGATAGCGATCCAGAAAGGGAATGGCAGGAGTCGCTGCAGAAAGCTCAAGCTCAAGTTAATGCTTTGAAATTAGCGGAAATATTTGATTAGATGCGTGTTAGATAAATCGACCTGTTAAGATTATTGAAGATTTAGCTCGCAGATTTAATTTTGATGTAATCGCGAGTGAAACAGAGCGAAAACAAAAGATTTATTCTAGTATTAATGTTAGGGAACTGTTGGTAGGGTGTTGCCTGATAGTTTTTTTAGCGATCGCACTCTGAGTCAGATTCGGGGTTAACTCATGGATAGTAGACGAGACTGCCAAAGCTGGTTAGCTGTTGGATAAGCTCACTATCACGATCGGAAAGGAAAAGCACAAGCAATTAACAAAGCCCCTCAATGGCTGATTCCTGCCATAATTTATGAGACTTCTTCAACCATTGTTGTGGGGCAGGCATCCTGCCTGCCCAAGACTTGCTTTTCACTCCTATGTGTATTGATTCTCCGAACCTACTGCCTCAGAAATAGAACTAAATCCGCGTTCTTCTAACTTTTGCAACAACCCTTGTAGAATCCGGCGCACCATCCAAGGGCCTTCGTAAACCCAACCAGTGTAGACTTGAATTAAACTCGCACCGGCGGCTATTTTTTCCCAAGCATCTTCGGCGGTGAAAATGCCACCAACTCCAATTATGGGTAATTCGCCTTTTGTATATTGCCAGATAAATCGGATTACTTCTGTCGATCGCTCCCGCACAGGAAGCCCGCTAATTCCCCCGGCTTCTTCGGCGATTGGTTTGCCTGTTTCCCGTAATATTTGTGTTTTCAATCCATCGCGGCGGATGGTGGTATTTGTGGCGATAATTCCTGCTAGTTGGTAGGTTTTTGCTAAGTCGAGGATTGATACGATCGCCTCCGACTCCAAATCCGGCGCAATCTTGACTAAAATTGGCTTGATTCCCTGATTTTCTTGTTGCAAAGTTTCCAAAATTGTGCTTAGCCCAGCAGCATCTTGGAGCGATCGCAACCCAGGCGTATTCGGAGACGAAACGTTCACTACAAAATAGTCGCCCCAATCTTTCAGCAGCTTAAAACTCTCCAAATAGTCGGCTGCGGCTTGCTCTAACGGTGTTACCTTAGATTTACCGAGATTGATGCCCAAGGGGAATGGGGACTGAGGCATGGGGCGCGAGGCATCGAATTTTGAGTGTTTCTGTGCTGCCTGAAACCGGGCTGCCATTGCCGCGGCTCCTTGATTGTTAAATCCCATGCGGTTGAGGGCTGCACTGTCCTGAGTCAATCGAAACAAGCGAGGTTGGGGGTTTCCCGGCTGTGGTTGACAAGTGACAGTGCCGAGTTCGGCAAAGCCAAAGCCAAAGTTTGCCCAAATATCGGCAGCTACGCCGTTTTTATCAAATCCGGCGGCTAAGCCGACAGGATTGTTAAAGCTCAGTCCCCACAAAGATTGTTCGAGGCGAGAATCTTGAACTCCCAAAGATTTCTGCAATCGCCAGAGCATTTGGCTGGTTGCGGGGCTTGACTGGGTTCGGGCTGCGAGTTCGAGAACTTGGAGAGTGCGGTTGTGCAGCCACTCGGCATCGGTTTTCAATACGGAAAACAACAGCGGGCGTACACTTGATTGATAAATATCCAATGATTTGTACTGGGGCAATTTACAAATTAGAAATGAGAAGGGAAATAAAAATATTCAGGAGCAGACAGTGAAGGCGAATTTTTTACTTCAACTTCGATCGGCTTTATCCAATGTTTGAGATTGAGGGATAAGTGAGACGATTATATTATAAGTTGATTCTTTTGTATTTTATTTTTTTGAATTCTTAAGTTAGTAATTTTAAATTAGACAAAGGTGCGGGGAAGCTTGGAAATGGGGCAGCAGCAAAGACCAAAGGATTTAGACGAACAAATCGCGACCCTAGAGCGCGTTCTCCAGACTCTCCGAGAAGAGGAGAACGTTGAAGTGCTACTTTCGACCACACTCGGTTACTTGCAAACCGAATTTGACTGGCCGTTGATTTGGATCGGGTTGTACGATCGACAGGCCCACAGATTGTTCGGCAAAGGTGGCATAACTCCTAACGGCGACCTGTCTTTTCTCAAACAGCGGTTTGCCCTCAGTCCGGGGGATTTGCTGGAACAAGTGGTGATTCAGCTCCGGCCGGTGGGAGTCCCGGATTTGCGATCGGAAAGTAGAGCCGGAGAATGGCGCAAAGCAGCTCAAACTTTCAATATTCAAGGCACGACTCTGTTTCCGCTCCGCTACAAAGACCGCTGCTACGGCGTGATTTTGCTCGGCACAGACGTGTGGGGAGCGTCGCCAAAGTCGGGGGAAAAAACGCAGTTGGCGATCGTATTTGGAGCGCTGGCAACTGCTCTTTATCAAATAGAAAAAGACTGGCAGCGACAACAAGTTAAACACCCAGATGAGTCTCTTTTAGCGCTGATTTCGCAGTTGGGGGAACTGCGATCGCTAGACCAATACTTGCAAGCGGTGGTCGAACAAACTCATGAATTTATCGAGCCGACGCGCACCAATGTTTATTGGTTCGAGCGAGAGCGGCGCTATTTTTGGCGCCGAGTCAGCAACCGCGAAGTTGCTCCGGGTTTGGGCGGGCCGAGCCGAGCGGCTTCGGGCATCACCGTTCAAGACTTGGGCGAATTTTATCAGGCTTTGGGCAGGGAAGAAATGGTTTGGATCGGTGAATCTCAAAGTTCTCTGAAAACTGAGCTGACGGGGCGGTTGATGCAGCAAATCCGCGCTCGCTCTCTGTTGGCTGCGCCGATTGTTTCAGAAGGGGAATTGTTGGGATTTTTGGCAGTCGAAGCCGGCGAGCCCCGGATTTGGCAAGACAATGAAAAGCATTACCTGCAGGGAGTGGCGCAGTTAGTGGCTCTGACGGCTCCTGTGTCGGAGATGGAGGAGAAAATTCAGCAAATTGAGATCGATCGAGATTTAACTGCGGGAATAGCTCGCGCTATCTACAGCGATGCTGACTGGGAGGCGACTTTGAAAAATACCGCCGAACAGTTGTGCGAGCGGCTCAAATGCGAATACTTTTTGCTGCTGCTGTACGGCGAAGAACAAAATCGCTTTGAAATTGTCTGCCAAAATCTGCCCCGCAACCGCAGGTCAGTGCCGTCGCCGCTCAACGCCCTCGATGTGGCTGACGTGGGGCTGTTGCAAGAAAGCGAACCTGTGGCTATTGAAAATTGGGAGGAAGACGGGCGGTTGAGCGCTTGGCGGGAAGTGTTGGGGGAGGCGGGGGTGCGATCGCTTTTGGCATCGACCACGAGGGGGAAAAAGAAAGAGGGAGAAAACCCGAATCTAAAATCGAAAATCGCCCATCGAAAATCGATCGAGGGTTTGCTGGTTGTCGGACACAATGCAACTCGCACTTGGAGGCGATCTGAGCAAGAATTAGTTCGGCTAGTGGGCCAACAGCTAGGATTGATCCTGCACTCCTGGCAGCAGAGTGCGGAAATCGACAAATATCAGCAATTTGAACGATTGCTCAAATCGGGTTTGGCGGTTTTGCACCATTCTCCTGATGAGCAATCTGAGCAAGAGATATCTGCTGCTTCACCGACGATGTTCCCAGAGTTGCCGCTACAAAAGCTCGATCGTAACTTTGCTCAACACGTTTCCCAGACACTTTCCTGTCCTTTAGTCGCCCTAATTACTTGGAATCCGGGTCAGGAGGAAGGTTCCATCGTGGCGACGGTAGCTGCCAATCCCGTATTTGCCCTCAATCCCGAGGCGGTGATTCCTGTCAAAACAGATGCCTTGATCCAACAAACCCTGGCAGAATCGGGCGTGCTGCAACAGAGCACGAGCCAACTGCCGCTGGCGACGAAGCGGTGGCTCCGCAGTCCGGGAATTGGCGAGATTCTGACGGTGGCGCTGCGGACTGCCCCAGAACACGCTGCGGCGGGCATTGTGGTGGCTGCGGACGCTCCGGGCCGCCAGTGGTCGGAGTTATCGGTGAGTTTACTCAGCTCGATGGCGTCTCAGTTGGCTTGGTGGCACAGGTATTTGGCGGTGCAATCGGCCCAGGAGTCGCAGCGATTGGATCTGGAGCTGCTCAACTGGTACAAACAGCGCCGTTTTGAGGAGTTTTACCGCACTGTGGGAGCGGGGGTGAAAGAGTTGGGGGAGTTGAGTCAGTCGATTTTGCAGTCGGCGAAGGAGCAAAAGGATGCTCTGAAAATTTTGCGCTACCAACAGGTTTTGCGGCAAATTGGCAATGCTTTGGGGTCAACTCATTTGCTGCTGAAACAGGAACAGTGGCGGCTGCAATTCGGACAAGATGCGGTGCCTGTGAGCGCTTGGCTGAGGCGATCGCTCGATCGAACGGCCTCCCTGGTCAAACAGTCGCAAGTCTTGCTGGAAGTGCACAGAGAAATTGCTGTGTCGATGCCTGCTGGTCAGACTTTGAGCGTTCGCGGCGACAGCATCAAGCTCGATTTGATACTGTGCGAATTGCTGGCGGCGGCTTGCAGGCGCTCTGCTGTTGGCGCCAAGATTGAGATTCGCTCTCAGTTGTTGGGAGAAGATTGGCTAGAATTGTCTGTGAGCGATAGCGGCGCGTGCGATCGACACTTAATTGCTGCCTTCAACAGCGGTTCCGGGCCGGACATATTAGCCGTTTCTACTTCCAATAGGTCGATCGTGCAAAATCTTTTAGTTTATCAGCGAGCGGTACGCTTAATGGGGGGAAACTTTTCTATAGAAATGTTAGAAAACAATTTAATTGTGGCTCGTTTAGTGCTGCCCCTAGCCAATTCTTAAAATTCTGTACGGGCGATTTCACCCCTATCTCCAATTCACATACTAGGTAGTTATAAACCAGCCCCAACCCAACTTCTAGCGGTAAAGTGCTTCAGGTGCACCCTATATAATTAGGTTCTGCGTCCAAGAGTGGATGATTGATATCAACTCGGTTTGATTCGGACTTGTATTAGATCGAGTTCTGTTAGGTCGTAAGATTAAATGAACGGCGAAGACGGAAAGAGCGCGAAGGAAGAACCGCACCTTCTTCTTTCTCTTCCTTCGTGTCCTTTGCGCCTTCGCGGTTTAATCATTCCGATGCAACCGGATGCGATATATAGCCATCCTAAATCATTTGTGAATTTCTTACTCCCTCCCCTTAATAAGGGGAGGGTTGGGGTGGGGTCAAAAATTTACGACTCCTGCAAGGATTGCTATAACATCCAAGGTATTAAAAACCCTCTGCCTAAACCGATGAAGTAACCGTTTCCGCCGCCTCAGAACTCGGGAAAAACCTTTGAGTAATCCAAGCAGTTACAATATGAGAAAGCAATCCCATCGGCCCAGCAAAAAAACACAAAGCCAAAGAATGAACCGTCCAAACTCCTGTCCGCTGTCCTTCCAAATAAATCCAGCGCCCGACAAACAAGTCCATCACTAAAAAATGTATCCATCCCGTAGCCGCCGCCGTTTCCTCCCCCAGAAACTTAGCAATATCTGCTAGCTTGGGATTGGACAAAGCAGCCGCATTTTCCGCAGTCAGACTGCTACCAAACAAATATATGTACAAAACGGCTAGCACTGCAAACGGAATAAAGGAATTCATCACTTTTCGGGTAATTCCCCAGTTTGGTAATAAAATCATAATTGCCCAGAAAGGCACAACGAACAGATTACCGACATTAAAAATTAGTTCTGGTGTCATAGTTGGCTCTTGGCTCCTGCGAATGCAATTCAATTAAGGATGTTAAGATTACTTTACACAATTTTTGCCGAAATTTCTCAAAAGCCGAAAAAAATGTCATTCACAAATGAAATAGAATTGCTATACTTATCTAAAATTTAAAATCTCGCATCTAAAATCGATTAAGGCAGCACAGCCCATGACAACTTATAATAACTTTCCCGATTGGTGCCAGCAAAAAGAGAATCTCTCGCTTGATGCTAAACATACGGTAGAAATACTGTTGCAAATCTCAGACACTTCCGAGTGCGATCGAGCCAACGCACTGCTTTCTAATACAACAGAACTTAACCTCAAAAATCTTCAAATTACCGATATCAGTCCCCTCTCATCTTTCACTAAACTTACTAATCTTATCCTCGGCAGCAATCGAATATCTGACCTCGCTCCCCTGCAATCTTTAACCAATCTGAAAAATTTGATTATGGATGTTAATCAAATCTCAGATATCAGCCCGCTTTCATCTCTAATAAATCTGACTCAACTTGTTCTCGATACCAATCAAATCTCCGATATCAGTCCCCTAGCAGGTCTAACTAATCTTACCGCACTTGTCTTGTTTGACAACAAAATTTCCGACCTCACTCCGTTGCAAGCTTTAACAAACTTAAATGCGCTGATCCTCTACAACAATCAAATTTCTGATCTCGCTCCTTTGACAAATTTGACTGCACTCGATACACTATACCTTTACAATAATAAAATATCGGATATCACCCCGCTGGCTTCCTTAAAAAATCTGACTACGCTGTTTCTCTTCGGAAATGAAATATCTGACATTACTCCGTTGAAAGCTCTAACTAAGTTAAATAAATTGGTTTTATTCCAAAATCAAATATCAGATATTACTCCTTTGACATCGCTCACTAATTTAATTGAACTAAACCTCGGTAACAATCAAATATCCGACATCAGTCCGCTGAAATCGTTAACTAATTTGACTGAACTTTATCTGTTCAACAACCCGATTTCGGATACCAGCGCGCTACAAGCTTTAAATAATTTATTTTTACTAGACTTGTACAACAATCAAATCTCTGATATCAGTTCCCTGCAATCTTTGCAAAAGTTAACTACCCTGGACTTGCGCGGGAATCCCATTGTTAATAAAATTTGCCCTGTCAATCCTGAATCTATATGCCGGTTTTAATTATTAAGGCCGAGGCAAGATGGCAGTTTATAGAGTATAATGGCAAAGGTCAATATTAGGAGAAAGTGATGAGCGGACACGATGCTTTGATGTTAGGATTGCTGCTGTTGCCCGGTTTGGCTTTGTCGATCGCAATTCTGGGCGCTTTTGCCGCTGGTGGATAATCAGTCTTTAGCACTCATCAGCGCTCCAGCAAGCAGTTTACTGGTTCCGAGAGGGCGGGTTTATCTATTTGTTGAGTTGCCGGAAATATCTTGGGCAAAACCCGCCCGCTTCCTCTACCAATTTACAAAAATTGTGCTGTAACATCGGAATTTACCAAAGTATTCGCGCACAAAATACCCGATGCTGCGACGGCGGGGACGCCAATTCCCGGCATGGTGCTGTCTCCCACCCGATACAAGCCTTTGACTGGTGTTTGCGGCCCGGGAAATGTGCCTTTTCCGGCGGCAATTGCAGGCCCGTAAGTTCCTTGATATCGGCGCAAAAATCGGGCGTGGGTTAGCGGTGTGCCGATCGACTCTAAGACTATTCGCGATCGCAAATCGGGTATAATTTTTTCTAAAGCTTGAAACAGAGATTGCGATCGCTCTTGCTTTTTCTGCTGATACAATTCGCCATATTCCCAACCTTCGTAAGGTTCCAATGTATAAGCGTGAACGGCGTGATGTCCGGGCGGCGCGAGAGCTGCATCCCACACCGTAGGAATCGAAATCATGCAAGTATTTCCGGGTACTGTAATGTCAATCTTACTGTCGTGAACAACGACGTGGTGGCCGGTCAAACCTTCGAGTCCTTCGGCTTTAATTCCTAAATGCAGGTGCATGAAACTCTCTACTGCTGGCATCGACAAAGCGTTTTTTCGGTAGCTTTCCGGCAAATCTTCAGGCCGCAGTAATTTTGTATAAGTATCCCAGACGGTGGCATTTGAAATGACAATTGGGGCGCGGATAATTTCGCCATTTTGCAAGCGAACTCCGGTGGTTTTGCCGGATTCAACTAATATTTGCTCGACGGGAGTTCCCAGGCGCAACTTTCCTCCCCAGCGCTGCAAACCTCTCACTAAAGCATCGACGATCGCACCGCTGCCACCTACAGGATATTCGATCGCACAGCGCGATCGTTCGCCAATCATAAAAGCTATTTCCGGCGCGACAGTTCCGTGCGCTTTCAAACCCGACAGCAAAAAGCACTCCAAATCAATCAAACGCCGCACCCAAGGGTCATGCACGTCCCGATCCATCAAGTCACCGGCTGAACCCGCGATCGCACCTACTAGCGGCAACAGCTTCAGCAAAGCAGGCGAGTACCGAGACAGCAAAACAGGTATTAACTGCCAGTCGGATCTCAGCGCTAAAGCCGGAATTCCACGCAAAGCTTCATACAAAACTAATAAATTTTGTTGAAATTGCTGCAATTCTACAGCACCTTGCGGTGCGAACTTAGCTACAGCATCTAAGTAACTTCTCCCATCAGCATAAATCGGTAAACTTCCCTCTGGAAAATGGTAATGCCCCAGCGGATCGTAGGAAATTGCTGCGATCGATTCCTCCAAAACATCAAAAACTTGCCGTAAAGGATTGAACGACCGGGGGTCAGTCAAACCGCAATAAAAAGAAGGCCCCGAATCAAAGTGAAATCCCCGGCGCGAAAAGCTGTGAGCTGCCCCGCCCGCTATTGTGTGGCTCTCGCAGACGAGCACCCGCTTGCCGTAACGAGCTAGCATCGAGCCGGCGACTAAGCCGCCAATACCGCTGCCAATTACGATCGCATCAAAGTCTTGCATTTATCAAATGTGGTATAATTGTATTATTTCTTGCTGAGTGTTGACAGGGTATTTTTATGGGAGGAAAACTATGAAAGCTTTATCTATTTTAGATGAAGTTGTTCGCGAATTAGAACAAGACGTGAATCTCTCGCGCATTAAAAAAATAATATTTTTTGCTTGTAAAGAGTCCTGGGAAAACGATCCTGCCCAACTCGCCAGCGCAGATGTAAGGCTTTTAATTGAAGAGCTGTGCGCCAAATACAGCAGGTTAGAAGATATTGAAGCAGTTTTAAATAATATAGTCTCTAAGGTTAATAAAAAAACCGAGTATGCTTTAGTAGCAGACCTCATAGTCTGTCAACTTAGCAGGCTGTATGAATTTGAAGATTTCACCAAATTAGAAATAAACATATCTAGTTTTGGCGGTCAGGAAGCTCCCGCATTTGAAGAGCACTTTAGTTCGGAAATACCCAGCAGCAGCGAAGAAAGTGCAAGGAACCCTGGCAAATTATTTGATGTCAGACAAAAAATTTTGCAGCAAACAAATCCGCTGAGGGCGAAAATCCTAATTTTTTCTACTCTTTATCACCAGTTTACTTTTAGCGATCGCGACTGGCTACTGCTGAAAACTCAAGAACTTGACAATCTACTGCGACAACTGTTTAATGTCTGTGGCAGCCTAGCCGAACTGGAATCTCAGTTGTACAGAACTGCTAGCAATCTCGACAACAGAGATGAAAACGACCAAGCTGCGAGCGTAATCATCAAAGCGATGAATCCTTGTTACGCAAAAATGCAACAGGAAGAACCGGATGAAGCCGAATCTTCGGCTAGTGAAGATTACGATCAGACGCATTTAAACAACAGTGTTTATGAAGAGAGCAAGCTGGTGGACAGGCGCACCGATTATTTTGATCCAGGCGAGATTACTCACATCCTTCAAGCTGCTCCAACTCACTATCATTATGACCCCCAAAAGAGTTACTTAGTCCCGGACACGGCAGAAACTGTACAGTTTAAAGAAGCCGAAACCAGCAATAATTATGCTACCGATTTCAGACAGGAAATGGTAGAAACATTCCCAGTTGCAGAAATGGCGACTATTATCGAAACTTTAGAACCGACGGCTCCTGTTATTATAAATATTAGCGATTCCATCAAACGCAAGTTGGAATTGGAAGAAGAAATGACAGAATTAGTCAGTCAAAGTGCTAACTCCGCAACGGCGCAAATAGAAAATATATTCACCAAGTTAGAAGCTGCTTTGAACGGAAAATTTTCTACGGGAAGTGCAGAGGAGCGTTTGTACTGGAAATATAAAAATCTCAGAGAGTATGTAGGAAAAGTTCAGAAGTTTACCGATAAAATGCTGGAAATTTTGCTCGAATTGGAGTCAAAAGAAAGCAGTAAATATCCTTCGGAAATCACAGAAGACCTGGATGACAATATTTTAGACATACCGCAGGAAAACTCTAGCCATAAAGCAAATCAGTATCAGCTTTTGGAAATGGCAAAGCAAGGCAAACCAAAGGCGATCGCCCAATTGATTAATCAATTGCTACAGCCTAAAGGAATTGCTGCTACAGCGGGATTTAAAGACGGTTGGCTCCATGTTATTCTGGAGTCTGCTGAAGTACCAAACCAACAGGCTACAGCTACATACATTCACAAAAAACTGTGTACTTTAAAATCCAAATATCTTACTCATGTGAAAATTCACGGGCGACAGTTAGGTAGCAAAACAGTCTTTTGGACTCAAGAATTTGTCAATCAAACTCATTAAATGCCCCGACTCAAGTCTGAGGCTACACAAACTAAGTCCACCTGCGTCAACTGAAATTCAAGAAATTTCATCAAATTTCTCAGACTCAACTCGGGCGCTATAAAAACTAAGTCCGCCTGCGCGAACAGAAATTTAAGCAGTGTAGAAATAGCAGATTGTACCTAATTAACAACAAAAACAAATATGAATGCCAGCGAAATTTTAAGGCGATATACATCAGGAGAACTAGATTTTCAAGGTATGAATCTCCGAGGCGTATACCTGAGCGGTGCCGATTTAATTGGCGTCAATTTAAGCAGTGCTGACCTCTGGGGTGCAAACTTAGCGCTGTCGTACCTGAGCCGAATTAACCTTCAGCGCGCAAATTTAACTAATGCAAAGCTGTGCGGTGCTAACTTAAATCAAGCAAACTTGAGCGGAGCAAATTTGTCCGATGCAGACTTCCACGGAGCGACTTTGCAAGGTGCAGACTTTCGCAAAGCTAACATCTCTTTGGCAGTTTTTATTGATGCAAATTTGAGCGATGCAGATATGCGAGGTGTGAATTTGCAAGGTGCAGATTTGCGCGGTGCGTGCTTGCGGGGTGCAAATTTGCGGAAGGAGCCGCGGATTTTTGAGGGTGCAAATTTGCGGGGTGCAAATTTGCAAGGTGCAGATTTGCGGGGCGTCAATTTGCAAGGTGCAGATTTGACTAAAGCTAATCTCAGCCACGCGAATTTGACAGAAGCATCTCTGGGGGAAGCAAATCTGACTCAGGCAAATTTGAGCGAAGCTATTTTAGATGGCGTATTTTTGACTGAAGCAACTTTGGTAGAAACAAATTTTTCCTGGGCTGTAATGGCAAATGCTAAGTTGGAAAGAGCTGTGTTAATTGATGCTGAATTGGCTGGCGCTAACTTGCGGGGTGCATTTATGACTGATGTTAAGTTGAGCAATGCTAATTTAATCATGGCTGACTTGAGTCGAGCTAATTTGGTGCGGGCTGATTTGAGTCGAGCTAATTTTAATCAGGCAAATTTGAGTGAAGCTAATCTGACTGATGCTTATCTGGCTAGAACTGATTTGCGGGAGGCAATTTTGCACCGCACAAGTTTGATTAGGGCAGATTTGAGCACTGCTAATTTATCAGGTGCTCAGTGGCGCGGTACAATTATGCCGAATGGAGAAATGCACGGGTAATTACTTCTAGTAGGAATTTAAGGCTGTCACCAAAATAGTTAATCTCCGACCCTGTGATTTAACAATTATGAGTAAAAATAAGCTGGGTAGGAGACCCGTCATTAATTTAATAGTTAAGGCCATTTTGTAGAAGTCAAAACAGGAGGGCAATGCTGTGTTAGATACAGGAAAAATTTTACAAGAACGTTATCAATTGCAACAGCG
The DNA here is from genome assembly GCF_036701875.1 of Microcoleus sp. MON1_C5. Lineage (NCBI taxonomy): Bacteria > Bacillati > Cyanobacteriota > Cyanophyceae > Oscillatoriales > Microcoleaceae > Microcoleus > Microcoleus sp. MON1_C5. The sequence continues at coordinate 32,350 of NZ_JAUBRN010000065.1, forward strand.
TTTAGGACGCACAGCGGCTGGTCATCAAACTTGGCTAGCAGTGGATTTAGAGTCTCAAGAACAGGTGACGCTGAAAATGTTAGCTTTTAGCCCGGAAATGCACTGGGAAGAACTCAAGCTTTTTGAAAGAGAAGCACAAGTTTTGCAGGCGCTAAATCATCCCCGCATTCCTTGCTATCGAGATTATTTTTCCCTAGAGCGGGAAGCCGGAGCAGGATTGCCTTGGTTTGGCTTAGTGCAAGATTATATTCCGGGATTTTCACTTCAGGAATTGTTAGAAAAAGGCAAGAATTTTTCAGAAAAACAAGTCCGAAAAATTGCCACTGAAGTGCTAAAAATTTTAATTTATTTGCATGAATTAAGCCCCCCTGTTTTGCACCGAGATATTAAGCCGAGTAATTTAATTTTGGGGGAAGATCAGCAGGTTTATCTAGTAGATTTTGGGGCGGTACAAGCTCAAGCGGCGGTGACAGGTGTAACGTTTACAGTGGTAGGAACGAGTGGCTATGCACCCTTAGAACAGTTTTGGGGGCGGGCGGTGGCGGCTTCGGATTTGTATGCTTTGGGAGCTACTTTAATTCATTTGTTAACGGGGATGACTCCTGCAGATTTGCCACAGAAAGATTCTCGGATTCAGTTTAGCGATCGCGTGAGTGTGAATCCCAGTTTGGTAAGCTGGATTGAGAAGATGACGGAAATCGCCTTAGAAAAGCGTTTCAGCAAGGCTAGAGACGCTTTAGCAGCTTTGAAATCGGGAAACATACAAGGGGCTAATCTTCAAATTCCGACTGTTCGGAAAATTGCTAAACCCCCTCACAGTCGCATTCAAGTTAGCAAATCAGCGACGGAATTAAACATTAAAATTCCGTCTGCTTTACTCAGAAACCCTTTTTTAGCTACTTTTATAGGAATATTAATTATACTGCTATTTTGGCTGATAATCTTAGCATTTGTGTACTTAAATTTCAATATTGGATTAGGATTGTTTACGCTTATAGCAAGTATCTTAGTTAAAATTTCGGGCAATGGTAATAAAATTAAATTTAACCGGAACTATTTTAAACTGGAACATCAGATATTTGGTTGGAGTTATTTACAACAAACTGGGAAAATTTCCGAAATTTTGGGTATTTTTATATATAGCATGGTTGAGGGAAATCAAATCAGGATTCGTTCAAGTAACGATAGGGGAACTTACTTTTATACTTTAGCAACAAATTTGAAAGAGGTTGAGGCGGCTTGGTTAGCGCAAGAAATTCAAGATTGGTTAAATTTAAGATAAATTTTTGGTAATTGCTCAACCCCCTTGACAAGAAGACGAGATAGACATTAGATAAAGGAATGGAAAAACTTCCCGACTTAAA
>NZ_JAUBRN010000066.1:0-33570 GCF_036701875.1 Microcoleus sp. MON1_C5
AAAAAGGGATTGAAAATTTTATCGACTACCTCGGGTTTTATACCTGAGCCATTATCGCGAATGCGGATTTCAATCGCATCACCAAGATTTCGAGTTCTCACGTCAAGCAGCGGTAAAAATGCTGAGCCCATTTCTTGTTTCTTTTTATAGGCTGCATAGCAAGCATTGCTAATAATGTTAAGAAAAACCCTGCCGATGTCTTGTGGCACGACCTCTACTTCGCCAACATCATTGTCGTAGTCGGTTTCTATGGTAATGTTAAAAGCAGATTCCTTGGCTCGCATCCCATGATAGGCTAGATTGATATATTCAGCCAATAAACTATTTATATCTGTGGCTTCCCAGCGGCCGCTTTGTCCGCGAGAATGCAAAAGCATATTGCCAACGATTTTGTCGGCTCTTTGACCGTGTTGATTGATTTTTTTAAGATTAGCTGTGAGATCGGTTAACAGCTCGGCAATATATTCATTTGTTTCGGGAGTTAACCGTTCTCCTTGATTTCCCAATTCTTCAAACAGTTCTTGGGTTAATTCAGCAGAAAGTTCTGAGAAATTGTTGACAAAGTTTAATGGGTTTCTGATTTCGTGGGCAATGCCCGCGGTTAAACTCCCCAGAGAAGCTAGTTTTTCTTGGACAACAATTTGATTTTGCATAGCTCTGAGATTTGTTTCTATCCGCTGGCGCTCTTCAATCTCATTCTGCAATTGCTGCACAGTATGGGTGAGTTCAGATGTACGATTCTCAACTTTGATTTCTAGTTCCTCATTGGCCTTTTGTAGGGATTCTTGGGCTTGCTTGCGATCGCTGATATCGCGCAGAATCACCACATATTCTTGTAGCTCCTGATTGGAAAGCGAAGCGTCTTGGGAGAATCGGTCTGAGATGGCAACTTCCAGGATGCGTGGCTCGCGATCGGGTTGGTTGAGAGTTTGTTCGCTGCGACTGAGCCACCGTTCTGGCTCAAAAGCTAATCCCGGCAGTAGTTTGTTCAGGTGACGTCCTATTAACCCACTGGCGTCGATTCCGAAAACGCTTTCAGCAGCGGGATTCGTCTGACGAATCACGCCGGTTTCATCTAGAACTACAATAGCGTCCAGAGCAATCGTAAAGAGTTGCTCCGCAGCCTCTCGTGCCTCGTTCATGGAGACGACCTGGGGTAAGCTCGTCCAGGTGGCAACGGCCACCCCGACAAAGCCTACGGTTATTACCAGAACAATCAAAAGATTATTGGCAGCATCACCTGGAAGTCCGTCTAACGTGGCTCTAATCACCCAGGCGATCGCGGCAGTGCTACAGATCAAAAAGATCAGGATGCCTACCTGAAGCGCCACAAAATCCTTGCTTATCCTGTAGGACTGACCCCGATAAAGCTTAATCCACCACGCAGGATGGAAGGGGGGAAATGCAATGTGACGTATGGCAGCATCCACTCCCAAAATAGCGATCGGCAAAAGCAGTCCGATCAGCAGGTCTTGCCAGTCCCAAGCCAAGCCCCCAACGATCAAGACAACTGTTTCTACCAGAAAAAAGCCTCCCGACCACCAAGGCCATAGCACTTCTGGCCTATCCCGACCCAGCCATAGGCCCAAATGGACTGTCATATAGGCGGTTACGAAGGCAGTAGAGGACACCATTACTAAACGCGCGATATCTCCCCAAGCGAGACAGATGAGACTGAGCAAGAACGTCAGCAAAAGGGCTGGGCCGAGGACGCCCCGTGGGGAGACAACTGCGAATACTGGCGATATGTGTCCGTCCAAGGCAAGTTGGTACAAAACGCGGGGAGAGTTGGAAACCGCTGTGGCAGAACTTAGGAGGCAGCCCGCGACGATCAAAAGCGTCACCATAAATGAGGCCCACGGCCCCCAGAAGAGTTTAGCGGAGGCTAATAGGTTTAAGAATGTGTCGTCTTTTAACCCGGGCTCTGTTGCCAAGCGCATCAGTACCCAGGAACCCCCCAGATAGGCAATAGGAATCAGCCAAGCCGCGAAGCTAAGAAACCGCAAAGTCTCCCTAGGTCGTTTGCTATCAGCGACAAATGAGGCAGCACTTTCACAGGCGTAAGCAGCGTAGACGGCGAAAAAGTACCATTTTGCCCATTCAACAAAGGAAAAGCTAGGCCAACTGCTGGGAAAAAAGCCGGGGCTAGCTGGGGATAGTAATAACCAGCCGATGCCTTGAGTGCAAAAAACAAACAGGAATCCGGCAGCGGGTATAACGAAACATAGATGCAGGATACTTAAGGCGCGGGTGCCACTAAACGCCACAATAAAGGCGATCGCCGTAAAGCCAATTTTTAGGACCAGATCGGGACATGAAATCCCTAAGGGTGTCAGGTTGGCTTCGATCAGGGCTGTGACGATCAGGGCGTTGATCGTTGTCACCGCTAACCAACTAAAAAAGTATCCCAGCGCCCCATACCTACCCAACCAAGGATACTTGTTCAGCAGTCGCGCCGTGTAGTTGGGCGTTCCCCCTGCCATCTCTGGCCACTGAGATCCCAAGCTTTGCATCTGAAAGTTCAGCATGATGGCGACAATTGTTGCTGGCAACCAGACGAAGATAGCTTGAGGCCCCAGAGCAGCGTGTATGGCCGGTGCCGCGCTAATCCATAGCAGATGACCCGTAAGGCCAAACCCCCAAGTTTCCAGTGTCGTTAGGGTGGGCTGGAGGCCCATGGGCGATCGCCTATTAAGATTTTCTCTTAGAGAAGGCTGAGTTGGTTCTGAGTGGTAGCCGTTTTCCGGCTGGTGTCGGATGTCTGTCGCCATCAGTTTTACCTATTATTTTGGGGATTTTGCTGTCGCGACCCTGATTTTCAGCTTGAGAGATTTTAACTTTTTTCCGTTAAGCATTTTTGCTAGTCTTAACTTGTGGCAAAGCTGCCTTTCCCAGTAAACCAGGGCAATCTATCTCAATCCATCTTTAATATAACCAGGACTTAGGCAACTGCCACATATCCGTGTACCAGCACCCTAAAATTACCCAATAAACATCAGAACATCGGGAATTTTTAGTGGCTCAATTCAATGATTTGATAGAAGAAGCCCGTGTTTAATTTGATATATTATTTGACGAGTTTTATTGGCTCAACTTTTGAGCGCCTAAGCCACACAAGTTCATGGCAAGCAATAGGATTTTTTTGAATTCTAGCTTGACGGGACTGGCAAGATTCTCTCCCGGTTAATTGCTTGCGTTCCCTAGGAAATTGCTCAATTTTCCAACCAATAGCAGACACATGAGTGTACGTTATTCGTGCGCTTATTATTGAGTTTGGTCGTTAGTCGCGACTGTCAACTTGTCAGTGATCCGGACTGGTTAAGGTGATGGGTGAGGGCGTGAACACGCCCTCACCATGTGCCAGTTTCGTTAGTTATTAGTAGGGTGCGCCGAGGCGCACTTTACTACTACAGATAGTTTAAAAATAACAGGAATGCAGGGTAAGTCCTGTTCTTCCTTCTTCCCTCTTCCTTCTGACTTCATAACTTACTCAAAAAATGGTTTAATCTGCTATTGGTAGAGTCTCTGTGCGCCGAGGCGCACCCTACAGATAGACTTTGTGCGTTTAGGACTGTTCCCTCTTCCTTCTTTCTTCTTCCTTCTCAATAAAAAACCCCGGTTTCTTCAAGAAACCGGGGTTTTTTCTACCAACTAAGAGAGGAGTCAAAAGTTAACAGGTAGCGGTTGGCGGAATTCTGCATTTCTCGCACAACCCTCTAAACCAAACTACGGGCAAATTCTAGTTGCAGCTTCTTTAAAGCTGTCTCATTTCCTCTTCAAGCACCCGAACCAAATCTTGGTTCCCACTGGATCTCGCTACTTCTATGCGGTGTATCAGTTGCTTGTGAATGTTAGCGCGGTGGGTTTCTGCTACTTTTTTTACGTTTTGACGATTTGTGTTCATGGTGGACGTTCCTTATATAAAATTTGGTGTACCTGCTACTTCTCTAATATAGCGCTAAATTTCAAAAAGTATCTAAATTTACAAAAAATTTACAGTTATTGACCGATCGCCCAAACTACTGTATAAGATTGGCCATAAGTCAATAGCGAGATCTTGACAATCAAAAAAAAGGCAGAAGCCTAGAGCAGCAGAAAGCAGAAAGCTAGAGCAGCAGAAGGCTAGAGCAGCAAAAGGCAGAAGGCAGAAGTAGAAATTCTCCCCGTCTCACAACATTTACTCAAAGGGTAAGGTACTTATGGCGTACCCAACATTTACTCAAAACTTAAAACTTGCTTCAGCGCCTCTACCAACTGCTGAAGGTGTGCGATCTCGTGAGTTGCCATCAGCGAAATCCGAATTCGACTCACGCTTACAGTCGGAGGCCGAATCGCCGGAGCAAAAATACCCATGTCCTTGAGTTTGCTGCCCACTGTTAAAGCGGAGGCTGCATCTTTTAACGGAAGACTGAAAATTGGGGAGAGGGAATTGCTAATTGGTAATTGGTGATTGGTAATCGCGCAATATTTGAAAGTTTCGATATTTTGTTGCAACCGAACTCGGCGTTCTGGTTCTTGCTGTACAATCCTCACAGCTTCCAAAGCAGCCGCCGCATCAGCAGGCGTCAATGCTGTAGTATAAATCCAAGTCGCAGCTCGATTACGCAGAAAATCAATTAAACCAGCAGAGCCCGCAACGTAACCACCTAAACTTCCCAAAGCTTTGCTGAGTGTCCCCACTTGAATCAGTGGTGTTCCCGTACACCCGAAATGTTCTGCACAACCGGCACCGCTAGCACCGAAAACTCCTGTAGCGTGAGCTTCATCTACTAATACCATGCAGTTAAAGGTGTCGGCCACAGCCAACAACGGCGGTAGCGGACACAAGTCCCCATCCATGCTAAAGACGCTATCGGTAATAATTAAACACTTGCGGTATCTTGCGCGATTTTGCTCTAGCTTGGCCTTTAAATCCTCAAGATTGCAGTGATTGTACTCTAGGGCAGTTGCACCACTGAGTGTGGCTCCGTTTTTCAGGCTCGAATGGTTGTACTTGTCAGATAATATCAAATCGCGCTTGCCGACAACGGATGTGATCGCCCCTAGATTCGCCAAATATCCCGAACTGAATACTAAAGCATCTTCAGTTTGTTTTAAATTAGCAAGAGCTTGTTCTAGCTGTCGGTGCAAATCCCGGTGTCCGCTGACCAACCTCGAACCCGTCGCACCCGTACCAAATTCCTTAGTTGCAGCCATAGCAGCTTGAATTAACCTGTCATGGCCGGCAAGTCCCAGATAATCGTTGCTGGCAAAGTTAATCAGCCTGTGGCTTGCTAACTTTACCACAGGCCCAGGGCAACTATCGATCGATAGTGGCGATCGATACCAATCGGCACGGCGAACTGTGTCCAGGGCCTTCTCTATCCAAGCGTAAGGGTCTGCGTTCATATTGGAAAGCGATCGGGTAATACGTTATATTAGCTGGTGATCAGTTCCTCCGCATCACATAAGCATATGCCACTCACTAAAAAATACAGATTAGTCACCCGCAGCGATTTTGACGGTCTTGTCTGTGCCGTTTTGCTCAAAGAACTCGATATGATCGACGAGATTAAATTCGTGCATCCTAAAGATATGCAGGATGGAAAAATCGCAATAACAAATAACGATATTAGCACCAATTTACCCTATGTTGAGGGAGTTCATCTAGCTTTCGATCACCATTTCAGCGAAACTCTCAGACACGAGAAAATCAAAATTAACCACATCATCGATCCCTATGCAGCTTCTGCAGCTAGGGTACTGTACCAATATTATGGAGGCAAAGCAAAGTTTCCTGATATTTCTGAGGCGATGATGGCGGCCGTTGACAAATCAGATTCCGCTCAATTTGCCCAACAAGAGGTTCTGCATCCGCAAGAATGGGTGCTGTTAAACTTCATAATGGACGCCAGAACGGGGTTGGGAAGGTTTAAAGACTTTACAGTTTCCAATTATCAGTTAATGATGCAGTTAATCGATTACTGCAAAAATCATACCATCGATGAAATATTGCAGCTTCCTGATGTGAAAGAAAGAGTAGACCTCTACTTCGATCAAGAAGAAAAATTTAAAGAGCAAATACAGCGCTGCGCCCAAGTATATAATAAGTTAGTTGTTTTGGATTTGCGTAACGAAGAGGTGATTTATGCGGGCAATCGTTTTGTAATTTATGCTTTGTTCCCCGAATGCAATATATCGATTCACGTACTTTGGGGACTGAAACAACAAAATACTGTTTTCGCAGTTGGCAAGTCAATCTTTAACAAAACTTCTAAAACTAATATTGGGGAGTTAATGTTAAGATATGGTGGCGGCGGACACCAGAATGCCGGAACTTGTCAGATTGAGAATGATAAAGCTAGCAAAGTTTTGACAGAGTTAATTGCCCAGATAGAGCAAAATGGTTAAATTGGCTTTATCTTTTTTGCAGTCAGGACTTGAGTCTTTGATTATTTTATTTTTCAGGACTGAAGTCCTTACTACAAACGGGGATTTTCAGGACTGAAGTCCTTACTGCAAATGGGAGTTTAGTCCTCAAGGTTTTGAGCTGGCGGGTTCTGGGTATTGAGATTTTCTGAACTGTTGCCTTTGACTGGTGGCAAGTGGTCTACCAAACCCATATCAAAAGCGATATCCGGCAACTCATCAGCGTTATATTTTCCTGGCTCAAACAATCGCCCCGGAGTAAAACAAGGCTGTTTCAATCGTACCATTTCCCCCGGCGAAAACATTCCCCTAAACATTTTGCGTTCGAGTCCCATAATTTCTGATCCTAAAACAACTTTCGCATTAATCTTAGCAATTTTTGAGCGGCAGCTTCCCAATTAAACAAATCCGCCGTCTCTCTAGCTTTTTGAGCTACCTGAAAACGCATCGGGTCTTCAACAATTTTTCGTAACTGTTGGCGAACCGACTGAACATTTGGCTCGGCCCAATGAGGAGCATTTGTAATTTTTAGATACTGAGTATCGTAACACTTTCCTACGGGAATGAGATCGTAAGCAATGGGATAGCAGTTATCAGCATTGGCGTACTCAGTCGGGCCGCCATACATAGTCATAGCGACAGGTAAACCCGCAGCAAAGGCATCCAAAATTTTAATCGCAAAACCCTCGCCGCGAAAAGGAGCTAAAAAAGCATCGGCTGACAAGTATAAATCAGCTAGTTCTGCTTTATTACAAAATTTAGGCATTATCCGAATTCTTGGCTTGAACTTGCCGAATTGTTTTTCAATATTTACGAGATGTTCCACTATAACATCTGAATGTTTGCCGCCATCTTTGATTATTAACTCTACCTTAGAATCATCTCTAAACTCTTCCCAAAAAGCTTGAATGGCGAGATCCGTGCCAAATCTATAAAAATCAAAAGAATTGGTCATGTGCAGAATATACTTTACATCTTTTTGGTTTTTTGGCTGTCTGGGAAAATAGAGTTGCGAGATTAAAGGATTGAAACCTAGAGGCATGACGGATACTTTGTCAGGCGGACATCCAGCTTTTATTAAGACGTTTTTAGAATATTGGCTGACGGCTAGTTTGTGGGATAAGTTATTGACAGCATCGTAAATCCAGTAATCATAATCATCAGTATTTTTGGCGAATTCGTAATTGATAGCAAAAAGTTCTAAATTGAGATGTCCCTTCAGCTCTTTTAAAAAATAAGGTTTCCAGTAATGAGACCATTTTATCTGGAATAAGTCTGATGGTGCGGTGTTCATCCACTTTTCTAGCAGGTGGTTTTCTTCTGTTGTGGAATTGTCGCCGATCTGAGAAGAAATTGTTGAAGGTTCGACCGAAATAGGAATTCCCATTTGGTCTAAAGTTTGCGCCAGGGATAGCGTAATATCAGCGAAGGAGTTAAAGTGTTGAAAACCAACGTTAAAGTGAACCATATTTATTGGTTATTACTTATTAGTTATTGGATACAAAGCCTCCGGGTATGTATTCCCAGGCCGAGCCTGGGAACAAGACTAGAACACTAAAATACCACCATAAAAATTAATAAATAAAAAATAACAACTAACTAATGACTAATTGGCCGATCGCACTAAAATGACTGTACAGTCGCACCCGCGCGCCACAGCTTCCGGGATGTTCCCGTGAATCACCTGCTTCAGCAGCCCTTCGCGGCTAGCTCCCAGGACGATCGCATCGCACTGATCGTTCTGAGCCAAATCAATTAAAGCATCAGAAACCGATTTAGCGCAAACCGAAGTCGCTATTATCGAACAGCTAACCCGGCGCTTGATAAACTCCGCCGCTTGCTTTAATTCACCGCGATCGGGTTCTGCACCAGAAGGCTGGTGAACCTGGCACAATTTAATCTCCGGTACAGCACTCGCAGCAACTAAAGCAGGTAGCAGCCGCAAAGCCGCAGCTTGCTTGTAACCGCCGCGAATAGGCACCAACCAGCGGTGCAAACCCATCAGTGTGTGCAGTCCCAATTCTGGCGCTGGAATGTCTGAATTCGGCGGGGAAAATTCAGTCTCAGGAGTCGCTGATGAATCTGAGGATCTGGCCGTGGGACGATCTGCGCCGTCAACTCCTTCGGCATTTAAGTCCCATTCTATAGACGCATATTTCCGCCCGCTAAGAGCGGCGGAAACCTCATTTTTCTTGCGGGTTGCTAATATTTTTTCGCTCCATTTAACCAAAATAACCTCGCAGCCGGCTTGCCGAATAACGGTATCGACCACATCGCCAAAAATGCGTCCAGTGGTGGATGTTTCGCCTTGCCATCCCATCAAAATTAAATCGATATGTCGATCCTTAATTGTTTCTAAAATCGCGTGAGGCACGTCATGAGCTACCCGTATTTGGGTGTGTACGGGCAAGTTCAAATTGCGAATAATTCGTTCGGCTTGTTGCAGCAGGCGGCGGCTTTTTGTTGTCCGGACTGCGGTTTCTGAGGGGGAACTGTTGCGCGGTACTAAGATGATTTGCAGGCATTCTAATTCGTAATTACGATCGCGCGCGATCGCGGCCGCCAGCCGCAGCAAAGCGGGTGCTGTTTGGGGGTTGGAAAGCGGCACTAATAAGCGGCCGTTTCCGACTTGCGGAGCTCTGGTTTGATAGACAACATAGGAAGGTTCTGGATGCGGGCCCTGGGTTGTTTCTCCGCTGAGGCGATCGGATTCAACTCGGATAATGTCGCTGCGGGTAATAATTCCCACCAAACGCCGACCTTCTACGACTGGCAAGCGGCTGATATTGTAGTTGTTGAGCCTGTATAATACCTCGCTTAAAGTATCCTTTGCTTTGACTGCGATCGGCTGTACAGTCATAAATTCTTTGAGCAGCGAGTTTCCAGAAAAATTGCGTTCGCTGGCATTTGCCAAATCGGTTTGACTGACAATTCCGACTAATTTGCCATCTTCAACGACGGGAAATCCTCGGTGGTGCGATCGCGAAAATGCCTGGATCACTTCATCGAAAGTCAGCAAACTCGAAAGAGTTTCCACTCGGCGCTGCATCACGTCCTCTGCGTACAAGTCGCTCAAAGTATTGCTCGCAGCTTTTGTTTTTGTCAGTTGAATGCCGTTAAACTCCAAAAGGTGAGTGTACAGCGAGCCACTCTCTACCTTTTCTGCCATTAAATAAGCAACTACACAACAGATCATCAAAGGCAGCACTAATTTGAAATCCGCCGTAATTTCAAACACAATTACTACCGCAGTAATCGGTGCTCTAGTAACCGCGCAAAAAAATGCTCCCATTCCCGCCAAAGCGTAAGTTACCGGCAAACCGACGCCCAGGGAATCTGCCTGCACAATGCCCACCATGTGACCTAGTGCAGAACCCATAACTAGCGAAGGGGAAAACAATCCTCCCGGAGCCCCAGAAGCCGAGGAAATAATTGTTAGAAAAAAGTGAGCTATAAAAGCAATTAAACTCGTTATCCCGCTTGCTTCGCCGGTCAGCATAAACTCCCGTAAACCCGTATTATCGCGGAAAGTTTCTGGGAGAAAACCTATTACTAAACCGCAGATTACGCCAGCTATAGCAATTCGCACTGGTAAGGCTAATTTGAGCGTTCGCCTGTTAAATTGCAAGCTAGCAATAATCCCTTTGGTGAACAAAGCTCCCAGCAATCCCGCTAAAACTCCTAATAGTATGTAGAACGGGATTTCCTGAGCATCAAAACTGGTTTGGTACTCGCGAAGGTTCAAACTCAAACTATCGCCGCCCAAAAGCTGCGAGACAACTGCACCGATAAATGAAGCGATAATGGCAGTCCCTAAAGTCAATCCCGAAACGTCATACAGCAGTTCTTCAACTACAAAAAGAACTCCGGCAATGGGAGCATTGAAACCAGCAGCCAATCCCGCAGCAGCACCGCAAGCAATCAATTGTCGGCGGTAGTCTGGGGAAGTTGGCATCAAGTGACCTATCCAGCCGGCCAAAGATGCTCCTATTTGGACAGTTGGGCCTTGCCTGCCTAAAGTTAAACCGGAACCAACGGCTAAAATAGTGGTCAGAAGTTTGGCGACCGCTACTCGCAAATCTAAGGCAAGATTGACACCGCCCAGAGCAGCTTTGACGTGAGGAATGCCACTGCCTGCAGTTTCGGGAGCAAAACGCTCAACCAAGAAACCTGTCAGCAACCCGCCGCATAAACCGACGCTGGGCAGTAATATCCAAGCTGGGATTAATGTCGAGGTAGCAACTCGCCAACTGCCTAGCCATCCGACTCCTGACTTTAGCAAAACACCGGCCAGTCCTGCCACTAAGCCGATCAGACAAGCTTCAAAAATGGCGAGGCGTTTCGGCCGTAAAAAAAGTTGAGATTTGATGACCCTGGAAGGTTCCCTAAATTGTTTAGGGATAGTTATGTACGGCATAAATAGCGTAGATGACCTGATAATTGTCTGCTCGATCGCAATGCAAGCGAAAAATCTTTCGACTTGGCCAAATATAACTAATTTTTAACCGGAGGTGTACCAAAATTAACGCAGATGAATTTTACTAATCTGCGTTACTCTGCGGTTGTTTACCCTATCATTTCCACCAATGTTTTTAAATCGGGCACTTCCAAGTCTGGCTGGCCGCTGGCCGGCAGTGTCGCCCCAAATCCTGTTTTGTCGTGTCTGCGATTTACCCAAACCGTTGAGATTCCCATGGATGTGGCTGGTACAATGTCATGATAGATGCTCTGAGCAACGTGCAGGAGTTTGTCAGCAGAAATTCCCATTGTTTCTAGGGCTATTTCAAAGTTGCGAGTTGACGGTTTGTACGATCGCACTTGTTCCGCAGTAATCAACCAGTCGAATTCAACTTTTAAGTGTTTGGCTGTCTCAGCAAACAAGTCATCGTCAATATTGGAAATTACTACCAGTTTGTATTTCTGCTTGAGTGATTCCAAGGCTGCAACGCTATCGGGAAATGGTTGCCAATTTTTGACGGAATCAACCAAACAGTTTATTTCTGTTTCTGTCGGTACAAAATTAAAATTTTTACCTAACTTTTTAACTATTTCTTGCAAAATATCCCGATATTTTATATAAGAATTACTCGCGTCTTCTAGTTCTGATTCAACCGCAGCAAAAAGCTCTAAAATGCCGTCATCGCTGAAATCAATTTCCCGATGTGACAGCAATTGTTTCAAGGCTGCCAATATCCCTCTTTCCCAATCTATCAGAGTACCGTAGCAGTCAAAACTCACAACTTCAAATTGATTGAATTCCAGCATACTTCGCTCCTACTTTAGGGTTGATATTCAGCAAAAATTTCAATTTTTCCAACTATATTGCGATTAAATTCGACCAATTCTTCTGCGGGAATCCAATATTCTTGGTGACTAGAACTGCCCACAGTTTGTACGGGATATTTTGCCAAGAATTCTGCTGCCACTCGAAAGCGGGTAACATAGCCGAAATATCCCGAGGCTGCATCTTTTGTATTCCAATCTCGCGCGATTTGTATGGCATAGGCTTTTTGAAGCACGGGATAAAAAGTAGGCTGAAAAGATAAGCGCGGCGGAAATTCCATAAAATCGCTTTCTTTAATCAGTTCCATTTCTTTTTTTCCGACTGCTCGGAACAGCGTTACTGTTTCTTGCTCTGATATATTGATATTTTTAAACCAAGCCTTCCAACCGCTCCAATTGTGAACTATTTTAGCCAATTCAGCGTAACCGGCAGCGCCGGGATGGGAACCATCGTTTTCGGTAAGTTCTTTTTGCCAAATTTCCGATTTTTGCAGCGGGGTGCAAACATCTAGATAAGGCACGTTTAACTCGCTGCAAACTTGAGAAAACTGTTCGGATAAGTTGGCAATCCGGCTTGTGCGATCGGCATCGATAACTGGCGGTGGCCCTACCATTAATACTGGAAATATTTCTTTAGCTGACGTGAGAATAGAGCGGGCACTTTCAATTGATTTCTCAACTTCTATGCGATTTTTTTCTTTTTCTAGGTGAGTGTCATTGACGCCAAAGGAAAATACGATTCGGCCGTCGCTGTAGTGAGGTAAGCGGCAAGAAACTTCGCTGAACCAGCGAGTTTCTATATCGGCACTGGTTTCTCCCCTTATTCCTAAATTGTAGTAGGTAATATCGTGTCCTTGTCCGCAAGCGGCAGCGCAAATCCGTCCTGTCCAACCGAGACATTTGGGATCGCAAGTACCGTTTACAAAAGAATCGCCGATAAAACAAATACGCATATTATGTGTGGAAATTGGGAATTGATGACTGTTGACTGTTGACTGTTGACTGTTGACTGTTAACTGATGATTGATGATTACTAACAACTGACAACTGACAACTGACTACTAACAACTGCTAACGGCCAACTGCCAACTGCCTTTAATTCTTGCCGATGACGGACAATCCCTCTACAATTACAGACGGTGTGTGGCAAGAACCGTTCCACTCAGAGTCTCCTCCCAATTCTACTAATTGTTTGAGGACGCTGTAGACGTTGCCAGCTACCATTGTGTCTTTAATTCGGCCGACTATTTGACCTTTTTTGACTCGGTAGCCGAGATCGACATTAATGGAAAAATCGCCGGAAATTCCGGCACTGCCGCCAAGCATTTGATCGACTACAATTCCGTCGTCTAATTGAGCGATTAAATCGATTAGCGAAAGCGAACCTGGTTTAATCAAAACATTGAACAAACTCGGTGTCGGATAGCTGCCTAAACCCGGGCGAAATCCGTTGCCGGTGGTGCCGCTACCCAAGGCTCGACCGGTGGTGCGATCGGTATAAAATAGCTGCAACACTCCGCTGTTGATAAAGACGATCGCCCGAGTGGGAGTACCTTCGTCGTCAAAGGGACAGCTATAGGGCCCGATATCCGGCTGCTGCGAGAGGGTGACAAGCGGCGATGTCACTTGTTGGCCTAATCGATCGTTCCAAGGCGAAGCGCCTTCGAGTACCTGTTTGCCGTTCAACGCCGCACACACAGTCCCCCACAGTAAATCGGCTGCTTTGGCTGTAAATAGCACCGGCACGCGGCCCGTGGGGGGGGCTACATTGTCTTTCGCCCATTCCAAACGCTGCAAAACTCGCCTGGCGCTGGTGTTTAAGTCGAGAGTACCGCGTTCGGTTTCGCCTTCCCAAATGTTGAGGAAATCTTCTCCCCGCACTAATTCTGCTGATAAGTAACCGCTGAGAGTGGTGTCGGTGTGACTGGAATCCAAGCCTCTGGTGTTCAGCAAGCGGGTGCTCTCGATTTCGCAGTCGAGTTCGGCCGTGCAGAGGCTTTCTGGATAGGCTTCGCGGACGATCGCGATCGCCTCTTTTCCCCAGTTTACTAGCTGTTCGGCCGACACCGACACTCCGCGATCGGGATAAACAACTTTCTCACCGGTGCCGAGTTCGATGGTTTCCGGTTCGTTGAGTTGTGAAAGCGCGATCGCCCTGTCCACCAAAACTTGCAGTTCCACAGGCCCGTAGGCCACCGCCAAACCCGGTCGCCCATCCCGCCACAGCCGCAGTGCAATGCCTTCTGCTTGGGCGGTTTCTAGCTGTTTGAGGCGGTTTGCTTCAAAAAACACCGGCCTTGACAGCGATTGCGATTCCAATACCTCAGCAGCTTCTGCACCTGCTTTGGTGGCTAGTTCTAACAGTTGTTCTGCTGATTGCTGGTTGGTCATTGTTCTCGGTGGTTGGTAATGGGCGATCGGTAATACTATTTTCGATTTTCGATTTTCGATTTTCGATTAAAGAATTGGCAATAACTTACTGGGTATGGGTTTGGATCGCGGGCATACATTTAGATTCTTTGGGGAAACTGGTGGAATGCACCATCGCAAGATTGTACGCCTTTG
The DNA here is from genome assembly GCF_036701875.1 of Microcoleus sp. MON1_C5. Taxonomy (NCBI): domain Bacteria; kingdom Bacillati; phylum Cyanobacteriota; class Cyanophyceae; order Oscillatoriales; family Microcoleaceae; genus Microcoleus; species Microcoleus sp. MON1_C5. The sequence continues at coordinate 14,257 of NZ_JAUBRN010000066.1, forward strand.
TGATTGTTTGCATCTTGCCAACCGCTTAGCGTCGATTTTAGCTTTTTGATTTTAGGTTTTAGATTTACTCCACAGATGAATCTGGGAACTTGAACTAGAATCTAAAATTTTGATATCTCCACCACAGGAGTACGTGGGACGGTATCTGTTTTTGGCTGCGGTCAGAAACCGACTTTTTTACTGCGATTCAGCTCTGAAAGCCGAGATTTTCCCTAAAAAAATCCGGTTGCTTAAATCTGATTGAGAATGCTGCCCGATATCAGTTATTGCCAAGCGAGCTACTAAATAGTTAGTTCGTGCAGCAGCCAAAATCCTGCAAAAGATTCCGAATCGGGGCTCGACTGAATTGCTAAGAAATGTACTTTTTTTGCTTGCTTTTTAGCGGCTTCAAATCCTTTCCCTTCTCTCTCAGTTGCTGCGTCTCTGAGATTAGCTAAAATCCAGCGATCGTTAGCTCCCGTATCTAATACCAGCCTAGCGGGTGGGCCGCTCTCAAATTTTAGAAAAGCCAACTCCAAGCCCGACATCCAACCTGCCAGGGCTGTTGCTCTCGACGAGTAGATAATTAGTCCCGGAATTTGCGTTTCTGGGGCGAGGCGTGTCATCGGCAGTCCGAAAGCTTCGCCAAATCCGATATCCCACTCGGACATTTCGTCAAAAGCTGCTAGTGGCAAACTCACAAACGCCCATTTTTCGCCGATTAAAGCATCGGGCAGCGCAACTGGCGTTTCGGGTACAAATTGAACGCTCGGGTTCACAACCGCTTGATAGCCCGGTTCGGCGGGATAAACGTCTTGCATCCGTTCTTCCAGCCACAGGCTGAGGGCGAGGGTGCGGCGGCTGCAGGCGGCGGCAATGTCCAAGTCCTCGCAGGCTTTGGTAATCATGTTCGCCATTTGGCGGCGGAAAAAGCGGATTTTTTCGGGTCGTTTCGGTGCTGCGGCGATCGCCTCTTTAATTGCACCCGCCAGCCACAGGGAATTCACGGTAGAACTGGAGCAGAATTGCGAGTAGCGAAACAGAGATTCGGCCTTGTCGCTTACATTCAGCGGGCTTTCGCAGATCAACACTTCCCATTTTTTTTTCTCTCGCTCGTCTAGGATTGGACGGCTGTAAAAGTCGAGTTCCCAAATAGTAGCCATGCCGCGCTGTTAAAAATTAATCCTTTCTCATGTTACCGGACAGCGGGCAAGTTTCTGATTCTGACAATATAAGGCTGATTTTCAATCGCGGGCGATCGCACTTTCCCAAAGATTGCCACTTTCCCTTGCAGCTTCCCGTGTAATTTTTGGCAGCAGTGCACAACCGGAAGCATTAGCAACTCCTCGGACAACTGTAGCGGAGCAATCTCAACACGCGATCGTTTGTTAAACTTGTCCAAGCCAGGGAAAACAAACAGTATAGCTTGATTCCATGAGACAAATCATTCTCGAAAAGATTGTTTCTACCTTACAACCTTTAGATTTTGTTCTCGCTTTGTGGCAAGGAGGTTCAGCAGCCCACGGATACACCGACGAGTGGTCAGACCTCGATATTGCCGTTGTGGTTGAAGATAACTGCGTGGAAGAAACATTTGAGATTGTTGAAAAAGCCCTCGCCGAAATTGCCGAAATCGAACTCAAATATCGAGTTCCCGAACCCGCTTGGCACGGTCAATCGCAGTGCTTCTGGCGGCTCAAAGAAACCCCGCCGTTTTTGCTAATTGATTTTGCCGTTTTTCGGCGCAGCAGCCGCAACGATTTTCTGGAAATAGAGAGACACGGACAAGTCCCGATCGCCTTTGACAAAGCTAATCTAGCTGTACCGCATCTTTTGGATAAAAACCATCATTTATCCCAAATGCAAACCCGATTCAAGGAAATTAAAATCCGTTTCGATTTGCTGCAACCTCTGGTTAAAAAAGAGATTTATCGCGAACATTTAGTAGATGCGATCGGCAACTATCACAATTGGACGCTTCTCCCCTTAGTCGAACTGTTGGGCATGATTTACCGCCCGCACAGATACGACTTTGAACTAAAATATTTCACCCGAGATTTTCCGCCCCAAATAGTCGCTCGCATTGCACCGCTTTTCTGCATTGCCAACCTTGAAGATTTGGCAGCCAAACAGCAAATAGCTGAATCTTTTTTTGCAGAAAGTTTACCGCTTGCAGAAGCTAATTTTTACTTTGATAACACCCTAACACGAACGCAATAGGCTCAAGTTTCGTACCGAAAGCGATTAACATAGTAGCATCAACCTTAAAGAGTAACATCCCATGACTAAACTCAGCGTTAACATCAACAGAATCGCCCTCCTCAGAAACTCTCGAAACATCGGTATCCCCAGCGTTACGGAAGCCGCAAAAACAGTAATTGCTGCCGGAGCTCATGGCGTTACAGTCCATCCCCGCCCCGACGAAAGGCACATCAAAGCTGCCGATGTTTACGAATTAGCTAAAATGCTAACCGTTGAGTTCAACATAGAAGGAAATCCGTTTCAGCCGCCATTTATGGATATAGTTTGCGACGTAAAACCGGCTCAGTGTACCTTAGTCCCGGACGCTCCAGACGTGCTAACATCGGATAGCGGTTGGAATATTCCCGAAAATCGCGATCGGCTCTTACCAATCATTGAAAAATTAAAAAACCACGGCATCAGAGTCAGCTTGTTTATGGACGCAGATGCTGCTCTCATGCCGCTAGCAAAAGAAGTTGGAGCAGATAGAGTAGAATTGTACACGGAACCCTACGCGACTGCTTTTCGCGAAGGTAGAGTAGAATTTGTTTTTCAACAATATGTCTTAGCAGCTAAAGCTGCTCAATCAGCAGGTTTGGGAGTGAATGCCGGACATGATTTAAATTTGCAAAACTTAGCTAAATTTTGCTCGATTCCTGATATACTAGAAGTATCGATCGGTCATGCTTTAATTGCGGAAGCCCTAGAAATGGGCTTGTCCAAAACAGTACAAGCTTATCTGCAAATCCTGGCAGGTTCGTAATAGGAATTAACCTAGTGTGGGAGGGTGGATTTGGCAGTAACAAACTCGTTTCTATGAGAGTTTCTGACTAAATCTGCCCTAGAAAAATACAGGCTCAAAACTTACGAAAACAAGGGTTTGACGCGCTACAAATATGGTAAGGTGCGGTTTGCAGCGCCCTACATAATTAGACGATCGCCAAAAATGAAGTAACACTACGGGCTTTCACCCCGTGGGGGTGCTAGCCGTTTTATAGTAGCAAGGCAGAGCCCGAATCCCAGACACCGCATTTTTTGGGTGGGGGCATTTCTTTAGCAAGATCCTCGGAAAAAGCTTTAATTTTCCTCGACAAAATTACTAATATTCCGTGATGATATTATGCGTAAGGAGTATCATTAAAATGTCCCGACAAACTGAGGCTACTACTTAGCTCCCGCACTGCCAATTTGCTACCAGCAGGTTTTGTGCCAGTACGGGATATTTACGTGTATCCTAGATGCTCCTGTAGCCTCTGTGCGATCGCCAGATTTAATCCGGTGAAAACAGGCAAACACAAGTAACCATATACAACTCTTTACCCCCCTTCGGAAGTGCGACATGAAAAAACTAATTTTACTGACTGGAATGCTACTCATGATGACGGCAAAATCAGTATTTGCCAGCCCAGTAGCCCCCAAAATTGCGCCGAGCGAGCTGATGGCTGCCTCGGAAATTACAGAAACCCTTAACAAACCCGTTACCTCTGAATCAGTTTCAAACCTCGAACCCATCGAGCGAATGTCAACCTCGGAAATCCGAAAAACCATCAACCAACCCACCACTTATATTTTTGAAGGCGTCAAAGGGCGAGAACTCACTCTCTCCCTGTGGGCGGGAAAACTGACAGCCGAACTGTACAGTCCCAACGGTGAAAATATGGGGGTTATTGAAAAATCAGACAATCAGTGGATTGGCCAGTTGCCAGAGTCAGGCATCTACCGCGTGCGAGTTACCCCGAAAGGTGAAACCACCAGCTTCGTACTCGGACGCGACTTTAACGCCAAGTGGACTTATAGGCCCGATCGCGCAATTCCCATAGCATTCAAGGAAAAACAAGCCACAATCAAACTCAAAATGTCCGGCTACCAAATCCAGCCCATCACGGTTCAAGGCAAGCAGGGGCAGACAATTAGGGTGACAGCTAACAAAAAAAATCTAGATCTGGCGATCGAATCTCCGTCGGGACAACTTCTGGATCAAGGCGAAGGTCAAACTTTTGCTCAACTCCCCGAGTCCGGAACCTACCGGGTAATCGTAGTTGCCAAGAGGCCGGTCAAGCCCTCAATCCGAGTTTCTCTGCAATAGCAAAGATTGCACAAATACTGTCGAGCGATCGAATTTGCGCCACCCAAAAAAACAGCTCCCCAATTGGGCGAGCTGTTTTTTGCGTAACATTAACCTTGGATCAGCGCTTCAAAACGTTCTTGTTTCCAAATGCAGCTTAAATCCGAGTCAGCTAAAGCTAGCTCTCGGTATAAATTAGGGATAAACTCAACAGCCCGCTGCAAATTGTCAAGGGCCAAATCAGCAAACCCCAGTAGCGCATAACAGCAAGCTTTATTGTAAAAAGCGTTAGCAAAATCAGGATTTATTTCTAAGACTGTTTCGTAGCAAGCAATCGCCTCAGAGTAGCAGCGTTTTCGCGCCAATTCCACACCCCGGTTGTACCAAATCAAATAATCTTCAAAGGGACGCTCAGATGTGGGAGTAAACTTGGCATTTCTCTGATTTAAACCTATTAATTTCTCCAAAGCAACTCTCCGTTCGCCCACAGCTTCGGCTCTGCCCGGTTGTAGAGCGATCGATCGGCTAAAACTAGCCACTGCTTGTTTGTAAAGTCCCATATAGTTCGCAGCTAGACCGCGATTGTACCAAGCCTTCGCGTCGTCAGGCTTAAACTCGATCGCCCGTTCAAAACTGTTGAGCGCCTGATAGTAAAGCTTGAGTTCCAACAAGGCATTACCTCGGTTGTACCACGCCCAAGCAGCCTCCGGGTGCAAAGTTAAAGAGCGATCGAAACTCCGAACCGCCTTCTCGTACAGCCCCATATCGATCAGCGTCAGTCCCCGGTTGTGCCAAATACTCGCCGAACACGGACTGAACTCCAGAGCCCGGTCAAAACTGTTGAGAGCCTCCAACCACCGGCCCAACTTTCCTAAAGCAATAGCCCGGTTGTGCCAGCCAAAGCTCGCATTCGGCTCCACCGCCAAGGCCTCATCAAAACTCTTCAGCGCCTCTAAGTGCCGTTCTAATTTCCCCAGAGCCATACCTCGGCCGAACCAAGCCTTATAATGATCTGATTGCAACTTCAAAGCTCTGTTAAAGTTCGCCAGAGCACCATGATCATCGTTAGCTTCGAGGTGACGCGAACCCAGGTGGTAGTACCAAGCCGCTTCCAAGTTTTGAATTAAGTTCATAATATTTCGTATCTATCTTAAGGATGATTCTATCTCAAATCCTACTGGGAGTAAAACGGTAATTCCACTAAAAATCGGAAACTTTTGATACAGGGCGATCGCCCGTACAAACTACCCGTAACAACCTCAACAATTTGCGGTCGAAACTAACTATTTTCCTCTGCTAAAATGCTCTTTTATCTAACCGCACTCATCGTTTTTTAGAGCTGCTGCGAATTTTAACTCTACGTGAATCGCGCAACTCTAACCACCGCATCCCGAATTAGGTTTGCAGTTACACAAAGAGTCCTAGGGCGCCCCAAGTCTAACTGCAAATCTCACAGTGCGATCGAACTTCTGCTTGCCCTATTCAAGCAACCACAACCGCTGTTTTAGCATTCTCACTCAACAGCAACTGACCTGTTGCATCAATACTAAAATCTTTGCCCAGCACAAAACCCTTGCCCATCAACCGCTGGCAAACAACCAGCGCAGTAATCCGGCGAATTTCTTCCATCACGTCAGCAGGAATCAAATAACTCAAACTCCAGAGTACGGACTCGCAGTCATACCAAATCAAACGCTCAATACTGACAATCATCAAAGCCGCTACACTGTCAACAGACAGCCGCCCTCTGAGATCTGCAATCAAATCTTTACCAATTAAGCTATTGCGACTCATCATCGCTCTAGCCATCTTCCCAATTTCTTGTTCGAGTTCTAAATGATTCATGCTTGGCACTGGCTTTTATTTTTTTAAAGCACTACTAAAAGTAAAAACAGTAGCCGCTACCAGGCTCTGCCCTAGCGTAGCTGACGCAGGCTCTACCGCAACACTTTTAACAAAGTATACCTAAAGAAAGATCAAAAATATATCTAAAGGGAGATACGAAAATATTTTTTTCTTAAATGAATCTGTCAACCAATTCCCACAAGAGTTTTCACGAGCAGCGAATTGAGTATTTGTACTTATTAAGACCCCGAGTAAAGTCAATCGATTGAAGAATTGAAAAATTGGAGAAACTGACCTCACGGATGAATCCGGGGGGTTGTACCCAGGCTGCTTTTGGTCAAAAATGGGTAAATTCGATACATACTTAATAAAGTAGTTACTTCGGAGAAAAAACAGCAATGGCTGCAAACCAGGCAGACATCGATATTGCCCCCTTGATCGACTACGGCCTGATCGACCCCACCGCTACGCCAGAGCAAGTAGAATACTGTTGCCAACAAGCAGAGAGATTTGGGTTTGTCACAGTTTGCGTGTATCCCGCCTACGTCAGACAAGCAGTTGAGCTGCTGCACGGCAAACGTCCCAAAGTGTGTACAGTTATAGGTTTTCCCACCGGTGCTTCGACTTCAACGGTGAAAGTTTACGAAGCTCTAGAAGCTGCAGATAATGGAGCCGTAGAGTTAGATGTCTCCGTTAACTTAGGATTGTTGAAAGCTGGAAGAATCGACGAATTCCACCGGGAATTAGCCCAAATTTGCGAAGAAACTAATCTCACCATCAAAGCAATTATCGAAAGTTCGCTTCTTTCCGATCCCGAAAAACAATTAGCGGCTGAGATTTGTATGGAAGCTGGTGCCGCCTACATCAAAACCAACACTGGCTTTTTTGGCCCGGCGAAAGTTGACGATGTGCGACTGCTGAAGGAAGTTACGAAGGGACGGATTGGGATTAAAGCGGCCGGCGGGATTCGTACTCACGAACAAGCTCTAGATTTGGTAGTAGCTGGGGCAACTCGTTTGGGGACTTCTCGCGGCCCCGAATTACTCCGCCAGCGCGATAATTTAGATAAAAGTCATTAGTCATTAGTCATTAGTTATTAGTTATTAGCAATGGCTAATTGGTCATGGCTAATTGGGAATTGGTGCGGCCTTACGCACCCTACAACTAAAAGTTCTGCCTATTGGACTGTTTTTGCTAGTGTCTAGTAACAATACTTCGGACAGTTTTTGATTGCCAACAGTAGAATGACTGTTCCAGGTTGAGCGACCAACGAGGACAATGAAACTGTCCGAAGTAATGTAGTAAATCTAAAATCTAAAATCTAAAATCGAGTGACTCGAACTTACAAAGCAACTGGAATCAATCTCAAGAGTGCGCCGATCGGCGAATCCGATCGAGTGCTGACAGTTTTGACGCGGGAATTCGGCTTAATTCGAGCCGTAGCACCGGGTGTTCGCAAACAGCGATCGACCATTGGCGGAAGAAGCGAATTATTTGTCGTTAACGAATTGCTAATTGCTAAAGGCCGATCGCTCGACAAAATTACCCAAGCCGACACGGTACAATCTCATCCGGGTTTGAGCCGCAACCTCGGGAAACTCTCCGCCGCGCAATATCTGGCCGAATTGGCGATCGCCAGTGCCCTTTCCGACGAGCCCCAAGAAGAACTCTTTTGGTTGCTGGGCGAACATTTGAGCCGTTTGGAGCGTTTGTCCGATCGCACAGAAATCGAATCCGCCGCCGTGCTGGTCGCCCACCTCAGCCACGGTATTTTTCACCTGCTAGCCTTAGCCGGCCTCGCGCCCCAAGTCCAAGTTTGCTGCGCCACCAGACAGCCGCTCATCCCAAACTTCACCGATCCGAACTGGCAAACCGGGTTTAGTATACCCTCTGGGGGAACCTTCAGCTTGTCCGAACTAGCTAACTTAGAGGCAGAACTCTCTTCACAAACCGGTAGCTTGTACAAATCCCCCTCCCGTTCCCGCCAAATGGATAGCAGCAAACACTTGACAAATTTCGAGATTAATGCTAATGAATTAGCAGCGCTGCAACAGTTGGCTAGTCCAGAACTAGGAGAGGGGATTGCCGATCGAACAACTTGGGTATCAGTAGAAAATATTTTGCGACAATATGCCCAGTATCATTTAGGTTGCACGATTCGCTCGGGAAGCTCGATCGACACCTACCTAGAGAGTTTTGAGTTTTAAATTTTGAGTGTTGAGTTAAATAGGTGAACGGGCGATCGTACATCGCACCCCCAGCCTGCCGGATACCCGAACCAGCCGGCCATTTCAGGTAAATTCTCAAGGTTGTTGCGACATCAGATAATAGATAGAGATAAAGTTACGAGATTATTAATAAACTTAGGGGTTAACACCTCAATTTGAAATTCCCGTCCCCCCAACCTCCACCATCCCAGGCGATCCCCCCCAAATCCTATGATGCGAATGTCCGATTCTGATTTGACAATATCTGTTTTAGCTGTGACCCACCACAAAATGGAAGAACGAGAAAATTTTCCCGATTTTCGCTCCGATCCCCTCTTGGCCGATCGACAATGGAGCAACGTCGAACACCCAGAAATGGATAAATCTCCCACAACTCCCGAAACAGAGTCAAGCAACGGCAAAAGCCAACAACCCGAAGCAATCCCCCCGGTTCCCACACCCGAGCCAGCAGCAGAACTCTCCGAAGCAGTAGCCGAAACTCCCGAAAAAGAAACAGGATTTCTGCCAGTGCTCAAAAACCCAAATTTTCTAGCATTGTGGAGCGGGCAAGTTTTTTCCCAACTAGCAGATAAAGTTTATCTCGTACTGACGATCGCCCTCGTGGCCAGCCGCTTTCAAGCGCCAGATCAAACCATCAGCAGGTGGGTATCAGCAATCATGATCGCCTTTACCATTCCCGCAGTGCTGTTCGGGGCTGCCGCAGGCGTGTATGTCGATCGCTGGTCGAAAAAAGCAGTGCTGGTCGCCACAAACCTGCTGCGGGGAGGCTTTGTTTTAACATTGCCCGTGCTGCTGTGGCTCTCTGACGGGTGGGAACTCGGTCAACTGCCGCTCGGATTCTGCTTGCTGCTGCTAGTAACATTCCTAGTCTCGACTCTAACTCAATTTTTCGCCCCAGCAGAACAGTCAGTGATTCCCCTAATTGTGGAACGCCGCCACCTGCTATCGGCAAACTCCCTCTACACCACAACCATGATGGGTTCGGTGATTATTGGCTTCGCAGTCGGAGAACCCTTACTAGCTTTAGCCGACACCCTATTTTCCAACCTCGGCGGCGGACTCGGCATCGGCAAAGAATTAGTAGTAGGCGGAAGTTACGCCTTCGCCGGAGTGCTGCTGTTGTCGATGAAAACAGGCGAAAAAAACGATGCCGAACACGAAGCGCCACACCCCCTAGCAGATTTGCAAGACGGCCTGCGTTACATCAACGATCAACCGAAAGTCCGCAATGCTTTAATTCAACTAATTATTCTCTTTTCCATTTTTGCAGCCTTGGCAGTTCTAGCAGTGCGGCTGGCAGAAATCCTCCCCGGTATGAAAGCATCACAATTTGGCTTTTTGCTGGCTGCGGTGGGCGTTGGCATGGCTACTGGGGCGGCGACAGTCGGCTATCTCGGCCATAAATTGTCTCACTCCCAACTGAGTTTAATCGGATCGATCGGCATGGCACTTGCTCTGATGGGCCTTTCTGCATTTACACACCATTTGTGGCTCTCGGTGCTGTTCATTACCCTGTTGGGTTTATTTGCCTCATTGGTGGGAGTGCCGATGCAGACTACAATTCAAGCAGAAACCCCAGAAGAAATGCGGGGAAAAGTCTTCGGGCTGCAAAACAATGCCACTAATATCGCTTTGAGTTTACCCTTGGCTTTGGCCGGGGTAGCCGAAACATTTCTGGGTTTGCCCACAGTATTTTTGGCTTTAGCAGGATTAGCGATCGCTGGCGGTGTCTTAACCTGGTATATTTCCCGTAGCAGTAATAGCAAAGTCGATCGAAGCTAAAAAATAACAAACCCTGATTTACTCGAATGCACATCGCTTGGCTAGGAAAAAAATCACCTTTTTGCGGTAACGTCACTTACTCCAGGGAAGTCACCAACGCACTACTAGACCGGGGATACCAGGTCAGTTTCCTGCACTTCGCCCAAGAAGCGAGCCCGCTGGACAGGAACAATACGGGGTGGAACATGGCAAATGGTTCATGGGGAAAGGGAATTGCTCAAACCTCATTTACCAATTCGCTATCGCCCGCTAGTTGCAACGAAGTCTCTTTACCCTGTCACTACAAGTCGCAAATTTATACGATTCCCACTCTCAAGTCCCGCACAGTGCTGATGAAATCTCTGCGGCGGCTGAAACCCGATGTGGTTCACGCTTCCCTGACGCTTTCGCCTTTAGACTTTCTGCTGCCGGAAATTTGTCAAGAATTGAATTTGCCTCTGGTGGCGACTTTTCACCCGCCGTTCGATCGCAAATTGCGGAATTTGACATCGGGAACCCAACACCTGATGTATCAACTTTACGCTCCGTTTTTGGCGAACTACGACTCGACGATCGTATTTTCTTACATTCAGCGGGATATTTTGGTGCGCTTGGGAGTGCCGGAAGAACGGGTGGCAGTGATTCCCAACGGCGTGGATGCTGTTAAATATTCGCCCGGGCCTTCGGGGTTGAAGTCGGAATTAAAGGCCGATCGAATTTTTGTTTACCAAGGCCGCATTGCCCAGGAGAAAAATGTCGAGGCTTTGCTCAAGGCATGGAAACAGTGCAATTTTGGCCCTGGAAACGTATTGGCGATCGTAGGCGACGGGCCCCTAGCCGCCTCGCTGCAACTGTTTTACGGCGAAGATGATGGCATTGTGTGGCTCGGATTTGTTGCGGAGGAGGAACGCCGGATCGAAATTCTGCGGGGTGCAGACGTATTTATTTTGCCTTCTTTGGTGGAGGGACTGTCGCTGTCGCTGCTGGAAGCGATGGCCTGCGGTTTGGCTTGTTTGGCAACCGATGCCGGTGCTGACGGCGAGGCTTTGGAGGAAGGCGCGGGGATAGTTTTGAACACTCAGCGGGTACGGAGTCAGTTGCAAACTTTGCTGCCGCTGTTTTGCGATCATCCTGAGTTGGGAATGCTGCTTGGTCAAAAAGCACGCCAACGAGCCATGGAGCGATACACTCTCAGTCAGAATATTACTGAGTTGGAAAAGCTGTACTCTGAGGTTTTGCAAAAGCAGCGGGTGCCACTTCGCGGTTTAGCATGATTCAGCAGGAAGAAGGAACTCCTAACCAGTTGAAATTAATCCGTGTATCCGTGTCAAAATTCGTGTCGTGTCTTCCTTCTTCCTTTGCAAATGACTTACCGAAATCCCGCTCCTACAGTTGATATTATCATCGAATTAGCCGATCGCCCCCATCGGCCGATCATACTCATCGAACGCCGCAATATTCCCTACGGCTGGGCACTTCCCGGCGGTTTTGTCGATTACGGGGAAGCGGTAGAAACGGCGGCAAAACGCGAAGCTTTAGAAGAAACAAGCTTGAATGTAGAATTAATTGAGCAATTTTACGTTTATTCTGACCCAAATCGCGACGCCCGCGAACACACTATCAGTATTGTATTTTTGGCTTCTGCAACGGGCGAACCTCAAGCCGCCGACGATGCTAAAAATTTACAGATTTTTGAATCTTGGCAGATTCCCCAGCAATTATGTTTCGATCACGATCGCATTTTGCGCGATTATTGGCGTTACCGTCATTATGGATTGCGGCCGCGTTTGTAGGTTGAGGATTTTTTAACCGCAGATGCACGCGGATTAACGCAGGTTGATTGCTATGATTTATCTGTGATTTATCTGTGTTAATCTGCGGTTAAATTCATTAAACTAAATTCTATGCCAATCTTGACAATATTAGGCGGAGGTGCTTGGGGTTCGGCACTGGCAAATCTGGGAGGCAAAAAAGGATCTCGAGTTAATTTGTGGTCGCGCAGCAGTTCTTTTAATCTAGAATCAGTTATAACAGGTGCGGATGTTGTTGTTTCGGCAGTTTCGATGAAAGGAGTTGGAGCAACAGTCGATCGACTTTTGGCTTTAGAGTTAAGTCCCAGTACAATTATAGTTACTGTCACCAAAGGTTTAGACCCCGCGACTACGCGCACTCCGTCTCAAATTTGGCAAAATGCTTTTCCTAACAATTCAATAGTGGTACTTTCCGGCCCCAATCTTTCCGAAGAAGTTCAGCAGGGATTGCCGGCTGCAACGGTAGCGGCGAGTTCGGATTTAGCGGCGGCCAAACAAGTCCAAAATATTTACAGTTCTGATATTTTTCGGGTTTATGTGAATGAAGACCCGCTGGGGACTGAGTTAGGTGGAACTTTGAAGAATGTATTTGCGATCGCCGCTGGTGTTTGCGACGGTTTACAATTAGGAACTAATGCTAAATCTGCTTTGCTGACTCGCGCTTTGCCGGAAATGATTCGGGTGGGAGTTCGTTTGGGAGCTCGCGCAGAAACTTTTTACGGTTTGTCTGGTTTGGGAGATTTGCTTGCTACTTGCAACAGTCCTTTATCGCGCAATTATCGGGTTGGTTTCGGGTTAGCTAAAGGCAAATCTTTGGAGCAAATTTTGTACGAATTGCAGAGCACTGCTGAGGGTGTTAATACTACTAATGTGTTGATTGATTTGGCTACTCAACGCGGCATTGAAGTTCCTGTATCTCGTCAAGTTTATCGCTTATTAAATAGTGAAATTACTCCAGAACAAGCCGTTTTATCGCTGATGGAACGCACTTTGAAACCGGAGTGAGTAAGTTTTTTAGCATTAAAATTTAAGCTTTTGGGCGGGCAAGATGCCCACCCCACAAGAGTTTGGAAAAATAGGATAAATACTATCTACTTACCGCCGTAATAAAAAGCAATTTCTTTCTCTTTAAGCGGTGCAAAGCCGGCATCGAGGAGCATTTTATCGAGCTCGTCTTGGGCAATGTGTTTGGCACCGATGCGGACAATTCGCGATCGCATGGTATTTGACACGCCACTGCGCTGTCTCCCGGCTTCTAATGCCATCACTTGCTCGTACAGGTCTAATTTTGCCTTGGGAATCGGAGTGCCGTCAAAATCGACTCCCTTGGCGATCGCAACATCGATCGCATCTGCACCAGTTGTAGATTGAGCCGCTGAGTTTGTTTCTGAAGACATTGTGCAAATTAAATAAAAAGGACGATCGTCATAAAAAGTAGTTTAGTCCTAAAGTGCCAAAGTTGAGCACCAAACTCTAGCACTGCTGAAAGTATAGCAGGAGTTAGGAGTCAGGAGTCAGGATAAGGATGCTTAACTATTAAGGGTGGAAGAAATCATTAATGTCTTAACGGCCGAGAAGGTTGCTATAGCGTAAACTCGTGAAACAGGCTAAACATATTCGATTAAGCACAGTTTGACATAAGGGCGATCGCACTTAGCATTTCTTCAAACAACGGATTGCCAAAACTCATCAATTGCAGTGAAGCATTTTCCTCAAAGATATCCGGGTAAAATGTGATATAATAACCGCGACTTTTATAGTTAAGCTGCCAAGTGCGATTTTTCGAGCGATCGAATGTAGCGCCAATCTGCTTTAAAATCACAGAATTGACAAACAAATTTTCGATGGTTTCAGGAAACAGAGAAGTCGGCGGCAAAGGTTGACGGATTTCTTGCAAATCTGATTCTACATCCATCGCTACCATTTCATCGAGGGCAAGGCGCAAAGGCGGCGCGTCTAAACTTCGATCGAACTCTGCCAACAAAACGCCCTCTTCTTCGGGATCTGCACTCATCACAGCCCGTTCGATGAAAGTGGGAACTCTCGCGAGAATCGGTTGCAAATTGCCGACTACGGTTTGAAAAGCATCGATGCGATCGCGCAATTTCTTGTAAACCTTCGCCTCTACCGTTCCGTCGTAATAAAAATTGTGTATTCTTACAGTATCATAAATCTGTCCAATGCGATCGAGTCTGCCGATTCGCTGTTCCACCCGCATCGGATTCCAAGGCATATCATAGTTGATTAAAACGCCGCAAGTTTGCAAATTTAGTCCTTCTGATGCGGATTCAGTACAAAGTAAAATTTTGATGATTCCTTGTCGGAATTGGGTTTTGATTTGTTCTTTCGGAAAAGTTCGCCATTCTCCATTTTGATACAATTCTCCGCCGCGCCCGGAATAGCAAGCAATCTGAGCACCATATAATTGTTGTAAAGCAGTTCTGAGATAGTCCATTGTGTCGGTGTACTGCGTGAAGACGATCGCACTTTCGCGCTGGATTAGTTCTTGACGCAAAATTGTGATAAAATGCGAAAGCTTGCTATCTTCGCCTGTATTCTCGAACTGATACAGTAAATCTTCTAAATATTTAATCTCTTCAGGATCGGCTGGTTCAAAATAAGATTCCATTCCTTCCAAAATCACATCATCCGCATCATCTAAATCCTGAAAATCATCCTCAGTAATGCTAATTCCTTCGAGGCGACGCTGTAAGGATTCGCGGATCGCATAAAACGAACTTGTCAGGCGTTTGCGGTAAAGAGTCATCAAAAAACCTAACGCTTTGCGGTTGTCTTTTTGCGCTAGATTGTAAAAGTGGCGCACGTAATTGCTGACGGCGAGATAAAGTGGCACTTCGCGGTTATTTTCTAAAGTAATGGCATTATCTCTGACGGCGCGGTGGGGAATATCGCGATCCAACAATCCCCGCTGATAGTATTGGCGCAAGGTGTCGCGGGTGTGGCGAAACATCAAATCTTTGAGGGGAGTATTCACTGTCAAATATTGGCGGGAAGCGGCGATAAAATCCGTGTCTTCAGCAACTTGTTTTGGGTTGACTCGCTGGTTTTTTTCCCAGACATCGCGCAACTTATAATATAGTAGCCGATCGCCCTTCTGTAAATATTCCTGCAACCGCAAACAGGGCGAACCCCCTTGCTGGAAGTAATCTACAGACATCTGCTGCCAAAAATTCAAGGTTTGGCGATCGGGCTTTTCCGACAGCGTGCTAAAATAATTGCAGAAATTCTCGCCATAAGACCAATGTCCCCGCAGTCCCAGAAGGTGCAATAAATCGAAAACTTCGATCGCGTCAATCTGCATCGGCGTGGCGGATAATAATAACAGCGATCGGCTTTTTTCTCGCAACTGCTGCATTAACTGTAACAACCGATTCGGAGTTTCCTTGCGGTTTTGCGGGCTTTGGCGGCGGGCGTGATGCGCTTCATCCAGAATCACCAAATCCCACGGTTGCGCGTCTAAAAGCTGTTTTGTACGATCGCTCCGACGGACTAAATGAGATGATGCTAAAATCAGATTTTGGGAATTCCAAATATTTTCTTCCCCTGACAGACTTTTTTCCCCATACGAATTTTTTAACTCACCTTTGTTGTAACTCCAAAAGTGTAAATTAAATTTTTCGCGCAACTCTTCGTGCCATTGCGGCTGAATGCTAGCGGGTGCTAAAATTAACACGCGTTTGACTTTTTTACTAACAAGCAAGTAACGCAGAATCAACCCAGTTTCGATGGTTTTCCCCAATCCAACCTCATCCGCAATTAAGAAACTTTTCGGAAAATTTGCCGCCACTCTACGCAATATCTTAATCTGATGCGGCCAAGGTGCGATCGGAATAGATTTCAAACAATAATCGAGACAACTGGGCGAAGCGTACAAATTGAGAATCGGTTCAAATTTAGCATAATCTTGAGATAATTCAAAATCCCCAACTCTTCCTTCTAAATCCCGACTCCTAACATCCGTTACATCCGCTACATCCGTTACAAAATCCGTTGCCGAACCTTCCTCCCGATTCCACACAGGTTTACTGCTAGGCGCATAGCTGAGCAACTTATTTTTTACCGCTTCCGGCACTTCAAAAACGCGCACATTCGGCGATAAATTGTTCCACAACTGTTCAAACCGAAAAATTTCTTCAGAAACTCGTTCTGCATCTCTGCCGCCTTCCCAAGCACAATAAACGTGGAACGATTCAACGTTGCTTTGCCAACCGCTGAGAGATTCGTTATTGGAACCGCTAAAAGCTAATTGTGCGCCCTTGCTGTCGGTAAAAATGCCGACTTTTTCGTGAAAAATATGCTGGCGATCGAGTAAACTTTCAGTATCGACTGGTAAGCCGTTAGATTTGAGGGGAACGGCAATTTTAATATCGAGATAACTGTTTTGAATCAGCCAACTGAGGATTTCAAAATGTTTGAGTTGGGCGAAGGTTTTGGGCGGCTGTAAATCCGTATCGAGGCGGATAGTAACTGCATCTCGCAGGGCGTAACCTTGTTGGATAGCTTGCAAATCTTGCGGGCTAAATTGACAGCCCATGATTAACCGCATCCGCCCTTGATTGTGCAGCATCGCGCCCAATCCCTGCGCGACTTTACTGAGGATAGCGCTGTTGAAAAAGCCGGATTTGCGATCGTACTGTAGAGCACATTCTAGTGCGGGAATGTAGAAATCGGCGATCGGGTTATTTTCGTTGCTAGAATAGCTAATCCGCCAAGCATAATCTGTTAAATTCATATTATTAGTTATTAGTTATGTGCCACAATCCTCGATCTCCCTAAATCCCCCTTAAGAAGGGGGACTTTGAATTAAACTCTTGTCCCCCCCTTATTAAGGGGGGCTAGGGGGGATCTCTTCTCTTGTTAGTTAGGTTTTTATCCTTGGGTGGGGGCGGGTTTACGAAATAATTAATCTTAGGCAATTATTGTTGGTAAAACCCGCCCCTACGAGATGGCAAATTGTACAAGCATTAATCAATCGGACTTGATATAATATCTTTTTCAAGAGGTGGAATCTCATCAGCAGAAAGAGTCACCACTTTTCCATCTTGCCAAATACTAATAGATTGTCCGAGTTTGCGGTGTTTCTCGATCGCCTGTGCGATCGCCATTTTAACACCAGCATCGATTTTTTGATGTAGAGGTGAGAGGGCGGGTTGTTCAGGATTCATCGATACCTCCAGTAATTTGGTTCCAGATTTCCGATCGATAAACAATGCGGTTTCCCAGAGTCCGCCAGGGAATGAATTCCCTGGCTAATAGCGAAAGTCCTCTAAAGAGGACTGATTAGTTATTCCTATCATCCCTCTTTGGTCACTTGCGGCCGACAATATTATTAATAATTAATATATTAAATATTAATTATTAAATCCTAGAGATTCTTCAGTCCTCTTCAGAGGACTTTCGCTTTGAGGCAGGGAATGAATTCCCTGCCGGACTCCCGGAGTGCGGATTTTGCCTGAAGCCGGACTGCGGGTTTGAGCTTAAATTGACCTAACCTAAAACAAACTCAACTGCCCCTCAAACGGAAGTGGCATCTGTTGATAAACAACCTTCGCCTTAATCTCATCCATCGCCAACCACAAATCCAACAAAGCCTTCTCCTCCGGGATGCGTTTCTTCTCATCCCCAATCCGGGGAATAACTTTCAGCGCCACCTCTATCGCCCGCATGAAATTATCGTGATCCGTCAAAGCGGTTTTTTTCATAAACTCGCGCACGATTTGAATATCTCCATCCTCTTGATACAAAGCGATAATCGCGTGCAATCCATCCACTAAATATGTCATCGAAAAATCTTGCGGATTGGCCGAAAAAGCTGATTTTTTCAGCCGCTGTTTCGGTGTCAAAAATTTGCAAGTGCCGCTAACGGAGTCAATCAGTTTGTATTTTTTTGCTAAATCAACGACATCGAAACCGCCGACGGCGAGGGCGAGTTGTCGCGCTTCATCGAAGGGGAACTCGACAGCGCCGAAGGCATCCCACGCGAGGAAATACCATTGAGTCAGGGCGTCAAATCCGGCGGTATCGGTTTGTGCAAGTTTGCGGAAACGATAGTTTGCTATGGCTTTTCTGGCTTCAGCAAATGCAACTTCCGGGCGCACTTCTTCGCCGCTGCTGTCGAGGATGGGATAGGAACGGCTGAACACATTTAAAGCGGGGCCAAAGGCGCTTAAATAAAGGTCGATTCCTTTGATGTCGTTGGCTTCAAATTCCGGGGCGCGAAGTTCTACGAGATTGGCGACTTCCGGGCGCAAATCGTCCCACCAAGCTTGGGCGGCGTTAGGATCGCGTTTGCGACAGACGAGGAGCACTGTACTAGAAACCGAGTTTTTCTGCGCTTGGTGCAAGTTTTGCGGGTTTTCGGTACTGACGGCCCAGGATGCGGTAATCTCGAAACCGGCATCGATGAGGGATTTTGTGAGCACGTCCCACGCGCCGGATTCTTTGTGGTTGAATTGGACTGTCATCGCGCCGTCATCGCGCAAAACTCGGTAATATTCGCTAAAAGCTAGGGCCATTTTTGCTTCGTAATCTTGTTTGGCCAGTTCGTCGGGAGATGTACCCATGTTGCGGAAGCGCGACGGATTGGCGACGGCTTCTCTATCTTTGTCGGTGAGTTCTGAGTAGAATAAATCGGGGAATATATCGCCTAATGTGCGCTTCATCCAGACATAGAAGAAATCGGAAATATCGGCATAAGGGATTGTGCCATAGTAAGGCGGGTCTGTGATAATCGCATCGACTGATTTGTCGGGAATATGGTAGAGGCTATCGGCGGATGCGGCATTGATTTGGATGGTTTTAGGGTCGTATTGTTCGATACCGGGGAGGCCAGTTGAATGAGGTTTTGTGCCGAATAAAGTACAAAGTGGTGTATAGTCTCTAGCACTTTCTTCTTGACAAGCACTCCAGAGTTCTGTAGCCCCATTTACTTCTGGATAATTCCACATTAAATTTAATGCGTGTTGTGTAGAAGCTTTTTGAATACAAGCTCTTGCAGCATTATAAATAACTAGCCTACAATTTGCATCAGCACATCTATCTAATACCAAAGCTAGATAAGTTGCGATCGCCTCTAATTTTTCCAATTCATACTCAGCCTGTAGCAGCGCCTTAGCTTCGTTGATAATTTGTACATAAGTGACAAGCGTTAGCAACTGACGGGAATTAAAGCACTGATCCCATTCAACAATTCCATAATTCCGGATCATCGAATATTGAGGATTAGTAGGAGTTGGTGCATGACTTATTAAATCTAGTGCTTCCCAATCGGTTATTAATTCATAAAATTTTTCGTAATTGCTCAACTAGGGGAAAAAATGGAGCCATCAATAGAGAGAGCTTGTTGAATAGATTGATAAGCAGT
>NZ_JAUBRN010000067.1:0-33405 GCF_036701875.1 Microcoleus sp. MON1_C5
GTTTTAAGTCGGGAAGTTTTTCCATTCCTTTATCTAATGTCTATCTCGTCTTCTTGTCAAGGGGGTTGAGCAATTACGAGTACCGCTAGGTCTTAGCGGGACTTAGACAAAAACTGAAGCCAAAATAGCTTCAAACCCAAAGAGAGCAAGAGTTTTAGCTCGAAGGGGCATAAATCTAGTTATACCAAAGGTTTCAGGCATTTTTAGGCGATCGACCTCTTTCCATTACCAGCGAGGGGTTTGGGTTTTTAAAGCGGCTCGAAAATGTTTAAGTCCCATTAGGGAAGACGATCGTAAAACTATACTGTAAAAAATCCTGGAATCACCCGTAAAAAATGTTGCCAAAGTTCTTGAGCAAAGTGCAAATTTATACTTGTTGCCTAACAGTCTTGGTGTTGGGCGGCTGCCAGCAGCAGCTACAGACAACCTTGCAGCAACAGCGCAGCAAACAGGGAATGGCAGTTTCAGCTCACCCTCTGGCGAGCGCTGCGGGGCTGGCCCTGTTGCAACAGGGAGGCAATGCAGTGGATGCGGCGGCTGCTACGGCTTTGGCGATTTCCGTGGTGGAGCCTTTTTCGGCGGGTATCGGTGGCGGGGGTTTTTTGCTGCTGCGGCGGGCGGAAACGGGGACTGTGCAAGCGCTGGATTTCCGGGAACGAGCTCCGAAACGGGCGGCGCGGGATATGTACCTCGACAAGCAAGGCAAGGTGCGCCCAAGGGCCAGTCTAGACGGGCATTTGGCGGCGGGTATTCCGGGCACTGTGGCTGGACTTTATACGGTGCACCGCGAGTATGGTAAGTTGCCTTGGGCCCAGGTGGTG
The DNA here is from genome assembly GCF_036701875.1 of Microcoleus sp. MON1_C5. NCBI lineage: Bacteria > Bacillati > Cyanobacteriota > Cyanophyceae > Oscillatoriales > Microcoleaceae > Microcoleus > Microcoleus sp. MON1_C5. The sequence continues at coordinate 822 of NZ_JAUBRN010000067.1, forward strand.
GCGCCGGCGATCGCCCTGGCTGAAAAAGGCTTTCCGGTAAGTTCGCGGTTTACCACGGCTACCGGGCGACGACAGGATGTGCTCAACAAAAACCGGGCGGCGCGGGAGGTTTTTACTCGCGGTTGCATTTTATACCAGCCGGGTGAGCTTTTGGTGCAGCGGGATTTGGCGCGGACATTGCGGCAGATTGCACAAAATCCGCAAAGTTTTTATACCGGGGACATTGCGCGGGCGATCGCCGCCGACATGGCTAAAAACGGCGGCATTATCACTCTGGAAGATTTGAAAAACTATACGCCGATTTGGCGGGATCCGGTTTGCGGGAACTTTCGCACTTACGAAATTTGCGCCATGTCGCCTCCTTCTTCCGGGGGCGTTCATTTGTTGCAAATCTTAAATATTCTGGGAGATACGGATCTCAAGAGGTTGGGGAGGCAAAGTCCAGATACGCTACATTTACTGGCGGAGAGCATGAGGATTGCTTATGCTGACCGGGCACAGTATTTGGGCGACCCGGATTTTGTGAGGGTACCGGTCAAAGCTCTGACTACCAGCAATTATGGCAAATTGAGACGATCGCAAATCCAAATGTCAAAAGCCAGACCCTCCAGCGAGGTAAAGGCTGTTGACGCTGAAACTTTGAACCGTCTCCTGTGGGAGTCTCCCGAAACTACCCACCTGACGGTAGTTGACAAAGAGCGCAATGTAGTAAGCTTAACGTTTACGGTGAATGGCGGTTTTGGGGCTGGAGTCGTGGCCGCGGGTACGGGAATTTTGCTCAACAACGAGATGGATGATTTTGCAGTGGCGCCGGGAGTGCCGAATTTGTTTGGTTTGGTGGGCGGGGAGGCAAATTCGATCGCCCCGGGGAAAACTCCTTTATCCAGCATGACGCCGGTCATCGTGACAGAAAATGGCAAATTTCGCCTCGCAGCGGGAGCTCCCGGAGGCAGCACGATTATTACTACGGTGTTGCAAATAGTGCTGAACGTGTTGGTTTACGACATGAATGTCGGCGATGCTGTGTCTGCACCTCGGATACACCACCAGTGGCAGCCCGATCGCCTGATGGTGGAACGGGGAGGTTTTGAGGCTGCGACGCTTTCGGAGTTGCGGCGGCGGGGACACCAGATTGTCGAAGGTGACGGCTGGGGCAATGCCAATGCGATCGTCCTGACTGGGGATGGTTGGTTGGAAGGGGCTGCCGATCGGCGCGGCGAAGGAGAAGCAAGGGGGTTTTAGTCAACAGTCAGTCGATTAGAGATTTTAGATTGTAGACTTCGGCGAGCCGTCGAGTCGCGCTCAGTCGAAGGATTTTAGATTTACTCCAGAGATGAATCTGGGATGTTGAACTAGGGTCAAAAATTTTGATCTCTCTACGACAGGAATCGGGCGCTTGTATGGTTTTTTTGGGGGAGGTCATTAGTCATTAGTCATTAGTCATTACCTATTAGTCATTAGTCATTAGTCCTTAGTCATTAGTCATTTTGGAGAGCGCCAAGGGTATCAAAACCAGGGTTTTTTGGTCTCCAGTGCGTAAGTCATGAAATTATTAGTCTGTGTACGTGTATTTTTGCCTCCCTATTTTTTCGCTGAGGTTTATAGGCGGACAAACTGCCAAGAACTACCCAAGAAAATAACCACCAAAAGCGTAAATCCACTTATATGTAAAGTTATTGTAAAGATGCTAGACATTAATAGTTATATAATGTAAAAATGAAGTTGTGCAGAGAATCAGGTTTGTATCTTCCAGGAAAAATTTATGATAATTACTCACAAAATTGCTGCCTTAACAGCTACATTAACTACTGCTCTGAGTTTGTTGGCAGCGCCCGCAATGGCATTTTCGGTAGGGGCAACTAATAACACTGAGACTTTAAAAAATAATTTATTGGGGGCTAATGCAGTCGGGTTGAGTAATTTCTCTGTTTCAATTATGGGTAATTCGGCTGCTTTTGGTACTTTCACTAAGGACCCCTTCGGTTTGACATCAGGTGTTGTTCTGAGCACTGGTAGAGTCGCCGATATACCGGGTCAGAATCGGAAAGATAACTTCACGACAAAGGACAGCGATTTAAGCACGGACTTTGGTCCTAAGGGTGAACAGGGGGATCTGACTCAGCTAAACCTCAGCTTTTTTGCTAATAGCACGGTTGAAAAGTTGTTCTTTCAATATGTATTTGCTTCTGAGGAGTTTCCTGAGTTCGGCGGTTCTAAATATAATGACGATTTTGAACTGCTGCTGAACGGCATTAATTTGGCAAAATTGAGCGACGGAAAAACAGTTACGATTAATAATCTTGTTCCCGATCCAAATAATCGCTCTAAAGATCATCGCGACTATATTGACAGCCCAAGTTGGACAGGTATTGCTGCTAACATCGTTAAGCTCGACGGTTTTACTAAAGTTTTAGGTTTTGAGGGTTTGCTCAAGCAAAATCAGACGAATGTTCTCAGTATCCGCATTAAAGATGTGGGCGATGGCAAGTTAGATTCTGCTGTATTTATTAAAGGCGGTTCTGTGGGGACGGTTCAACCTGAGCCGGTGCCCGAACCGATGACTGTGGGGGGTTTGATGGCGGGAGGCGCTATGCTGGCTGCTGGACGAAAGTTACGCAATCGCCGTGGCGGAAGTAATTAATAACGGAAGGAAGAAGGAAGTTCGGCAACGAGCAATGTACGGGATGTAACGGATGTAACGGATGTCAGGAAGAAGGAAGAAGGAAGAAGGAAGAAGGAAGAAGGAAGAAACAGAACAGGAAGCATTTTGGCGGTTGCTGTAATATGAATCTCGATTAGCCGTGTTGGAGACAGAAACGGGGTTTGATGAACGAAAAGACCTCGTTGCAGCTATTGAACCGGGTAAAAAAAACTCGGTTTGTGCGATCGCGATCGCGTAATATCATGTCAAGTAATTTAACCATTATGGGTACGCAGCGAGGAATGCAAGTCCTCATACAATTCTGACGACGAACGCCCTCACTACGAACCAATTTTATTGCGGTTGTTCTAGCGGACAGAATATAAGTTTTGATCCAAAATTCGCGAAGGGCGGATTTTTTTGTATTTGGAGTTGCAGCAAATATTGCGGGTAAAACCCGCGTCTACAACGACTTACTAAAAACTAAATAATTTAGCTATGAACAGTACCGTCGGGTAAGATTGTACCTGTTAATGTAGTCCGGGTAAGTTTGACCATAACTCGATCGCCGTAACCGATTTTCGCTCCTGTTAAGTCAGCACCGCTCAAGTCAGCACCGCTCAAATCGGCTCCAATTAAGTTGCTTTCTCTCAAGTTGGCATTGATCAAACAAGCTCCTAACAAATTGGCTCTGAACAAGTTTGCTTGGTGCAAATTCGCGCCTGTGAGATTGACGTTGTGTAGAAAAGCATCACTTAAGTCGGCTTCACTCAGGTTTGCATTGCTCAAGTTTCTTCCTGAAAAATCCTTTTCTTTTAAGGAAGCTCCTTTGAAGTTGGAACCGCTCAAATCGGGAGCTTGCGGCCCAGCTTGGCGGTAAGACGGAGATGACTGAGAGGGCGGCGGCTGCGATTGGTAGCGGGACGCCTCTGAATAGGGCCCTGCAGGGTTTCCCCCATAGTTTCCCGCATAATTTCCAGCATATTTTCCTGAAGAGGGTTCAGAAGAGTAGCGGGGTTCTTTTGGGTTGGCCGATGGTGGCTGGGTGTTTTGGTGTTGGGTGTTGGGATACTGATTATTTCTGTACTGATTGTTTTGGTACTGAGTGTTTTGGTACTGAGTGTTTTGGTACTGAGTATTGGGTTGCTGAGTGTTTTGGTACTGAGTATTGGGTTGCTGAGTATTGGGTTGCTGAGTATTGGGTTGCTGGGTATTTTGTTGCTGGGTATTTTGTTGCTGGGTATTTTGTTGCTGGGTGTTTCTGTACTGAGTATTTTGTTGCTGGGTATTTTGTTGCTGAGTATTTCTGTACTGGGTATTTTGTTGCTGGGTAGTTTGTTGCTGAGTGTTTCTGTACTGAGTATTTTGTTGCTGGGTGTTTTGTTGCTGAGTGTTTCTGTACTGAGCGTTTTGTTGCTGGGTGTTTTGGTGCTGGGTGTGTTTTTGCTGGGTGTTTTGGTACTGGGTGTGTTTGTGCTGAGTATGTTTTTGCTGAACGTTCTGATTCTGACCTCTTGGTTGAATCGATCGCAATTTTTCGCGAGCTTGATTAATTTCCTTAATCTTTTCTTCAGCTTTCTGTAGTAGTCTGGGATTGTCTTTGGGGATGCGATCGGGGTGCCAAATGAACGCTAAATCCTTGTAGGCTTGGCTAATTTCTTCTCTGGAAGCTCCCGGCAACAGTCCCAGCACTTTATAGTATTGGTCGAGGTCGTTCATTGTACCACCTTTCGCTTTAAGAAATTAGGAATTAAAAATTAAGATCGGAGCAAAAGCCGTTCTCAAAGCTTGCTTGTCCGATCGTACATTAGATGAACAATAACTCAGCTAAGCCGCTGCTGGCAAAAATTCTCGAATTCGCTGCAAATATGTTGCGGCATCCTCCAGCATCGGAAAGTGAGCCGTATTCGGAATTATAACAAATTCTACTTTTTTGCTGAGGGAGGCTGCTTGCTCTCCCATGACGGCGGGGATAATTTGGTCGAATTCTCCGGCCACAAGCAGTGTGGGAACACTCAGCCGCGCAAATTCTTGGGGCATTTCCTCGGCTGCTCTTTTGCTGACGGCCGTCACCATTGTACCTATAGCAGCTTGCTCGTCTGCCATTAAAAAATCCTTGAGAAACGCCAGACTGACCTCTGTGGGCAGGGAACGGCGCAAAAACCGGGCCATAAATAGCCGATCGGCAAAGGGGATCGATGCCAACCAAGACGGTCTAAATTTTACCACATAGCCACCGAATTTGTGAAAAGTTGTAAAAGATTTTTCGTCGTATTCAAAAATCCCGCTGCAAGTGAGAATTGCTTTTTCTACTTTTTCGGGGTAAAGGTTGAGAAATAAAGTAGCAATTGATGCACCTGTGGAGTGAGCATTGAGAAAGACGCGGCTTAAATTCAGAGATTCTAATAATTCCGCTAAGTCGCGGGCATAGGTTTCGAGTTCGTAGCTGGACTCAGGAGGCTCTTTTGGCAGAGGCGATCGACCAAAACCTCTCATATCGTAAAGCAAACAATCAAAATCATCAGCAATAGCCCGGGCCGTGCTTTCCCAGTAGCGCGCTGAACCCGCCCAGCCGTGCAGAAATACCATCACTGGTTTCCCGCTAGGTTGGGCCGTGTTATCTGCCGTTATCCACTCGTAATAATGTTCTACACCGCGAATTGAAATGAAAGACATGATATTGATTTGGGATTCTTAGATTTTAGATTTTAGATTTTAACTCATAATTGTTCAGTAAATGCCCAAATTCCCGACTTCTTAAAAAAAAAGTCAGGAATCTCAAGACTATATCCATCAAAAAACTCTGCGTTAACCTGCGTCAATCCGCCCACATTTGCGGTCAAAAATCACCCACATAAAAACTAATCATAGATATTAAGCAGCAGAAGCAGCCAGCCAAAATAAACCATCTACCAAAAGCGTGCTTAACACAGCTCCGCTGAAAGCGCGCCAGTGCAGTTCTCGATCGCGCAAACTCAGCAAACCGACTGTTAGCAACACAGCGATTAAAACTAAAGCACAGCCTATGCCCCAAGGAGTTTCGATTTGACCGATCGCACTTTGAAAAATCGGCATTGCTAATTCCGGTTCTGCGTGCATCACTTGCCGCCAGTAGGGCATCAACCCTGTTAAATAAAAATATAAATCAGTAATGGCAGTACCCAATAGCGAACCCAAGTAAAAATAGCCACCAACTTTTCCCCAAGATTTGCCCAAGCACCAAATAGCAAAAGGCAATCCAATTGATTCTATAGGTAGATGTAAAATTGGTTCCCATCTAAACCAGCCCCAATAGATAGAACCTGCCAGCCAACATCCGGCAAATCCTAACAATAAATCTCCCCAAAGTTGGGTTTTGGGGCGGAAAATTAGGATTAAACTCAGAACGAACCAGGGGATAGTTGACAGCAAACTGATGGTGGGATATAAGCGAACTAACGGTGCTTGCACGAAGACTGGAATTGAGACTAAAAATGCTGAGGCGCTAAATATTAACCACTGTTTGATGGTGTTTGTTGTGCCTGAAGTGACAGAATTGTCGAGGCGGGCGATGGTGGCAATAGGTGCGATCGCTGAGGATACTAAATTAAGATTAAACAACTGATTGGACTCCGTATTGTTTCAATAGGTGGACTAAAAATTTTGCTGCGGTTGTGGGTGCGACAGTCTCAATGCCGGCGGTGTGGCTGACTTGCCAGCCTTTTGCCGTTTGGGGAGTTCGCCATAAATCCAAATGTTCGATCGCGGGATCTGCATAAAAGCTTTCTCCACCGCCACCGAGAATTGCTGAACTCCAGTGCGTAAAGCGATCGTGGCTGATTCGGTGGATGGGAAAATTGCCCACCAGAGGTACTCCCCAACCGTCTAAGGCAAAAAAAGCCCCGACTTTGCCGCCGAGTTGCTGCCACATCCAAGCCGCCCCGATCGCCCCGGCTACTCCTGCCGAAAAGCTGACAAATACTAGACTTTCTCCTCCTAACTCTTCGCTGCACAAAAAGTGGAATATGTCAAGAGCTGAAAAAGGCGGATATTTATGAGCGGGAAAAATCTTGACACGATCGACTATTTGCTGGTTTTGGCGATCGGCAGCCAGTCCCCAAAGCCCCGAAAGTCCCGCCAGGAAACAGTCGGTTAGCTTTGGTTCGTGGACTCCGGGGCAAATTACCAGTCTCATAGTTCGTCAAGAAAGTTAATATAGTTCGCAACATAACTTTATCATATAGCTACTATATCATATACTACCCCTGGGGATAGGGTGTTAAACTGATAATAGAGTCAAGTTTGAAGAGTATCCCCCCAAGTTAAATGCTGGGAACGCTCCAAACAGCTTTAATCTGAGGCAAGGTGAGGGAGTCTTAAGAAAACATAAAACTTATCCCCCCCGGCCCCATTCCCTGTCAAGCTTAGCAAAGCCTGATTCTAGTTTTAAGCAGTTCTGTATTTAGATTTGACTTTTCTGGCGGCGTCGAAGCCGACCCCACAAAAGCTTAAAAAAACAGCATTGTGAAAATTAGAGGCCTGCCAGCTTAGCTGCCCTACGAATTTCGGGTCAGGGTCAAAAAACCGACTTAGGACTGATGCTCATCACTCCGGTTTCTAGGATAAATAAGAGGTTTGACCGGGAAGTAGGGGCGCAGAAACCGGGAATCAGCCCCGCGCAGGCCAGTCGTGCGATCGCAAACAATGAAAAATCTCCGATTCACCCTTCATCCTGCCTGGATCTCTTAGAATAAATAAAATTGAGGAATACAAAGTGGTTGCTTCTCCAGAAAAAATCGAGTCCAAAACATCTGCAGCACCCGCAAGTAATGATCGGGTTGCTGTATTACTGATGGGTTACGGCGAAGTCGAAAGCTACGACGATTTTGCCAACTACAACGAACAAGCTTTAAATTTGCTTACGGCAAAGTTTGCGCCAGTACCGCTTTGGATTTATCCGCCGCTGGCGAAGATTTTAGCAATCTTTGACTTGCACGAGTGGAGTCACCAACACGGTCAATTCGTTTCACCGCACAATGCTATTTTTGAACAGCAGCGCGCCGGGATTGAAAAGAATTTACAGGAGAAATGGGGTGATAAAGTAAAAGTGTTCAAAGCTTTTAACTTTTGCGCGCCGTTTTTGCCGGAACAAGTAATCCCTCAAATTCAAGCAGAAGGATTTGACAAAATTCTGATTTATCCGCTGTTGGTAGTTGATTCTGTTTTCACCAGCGGCATTGCAGTCGAACAGGTGAATAAAGCTTTAGCACAAACCTTTGATGGTAAGGAACATTGGGTAAAAGGACAGCGCTACATTCCTTCTTTTTACGATGAACCTGCTTACATCCAGCTAATGGCGGATTTGGTTGAAGAGGAAATTAAGAACGATTTAGCTGTAGCGCATTTGCCTTCTCAGATTGGGATTGTGCTGATGAATCACGGTTGTCCGCACAAGGCGAAGGGCTTTACTTCGGGAATTGTGGAAAGTCAAGCTTTGTACGATCGCGTGCGTGAACGTTTGATGTATCGCTATCCTTTGATTTCGGTGGGTTGGCTGAATCACGACACGCCGCTGATTGAATGGACGCAGCCGGATGCGACGTTGGCTGCGAAGAATTTGATCGATCTGGGTGCAACTGCGATCGTCTTTATGCCGATCGGATTTGCCACAGAAAATCACGAAACTTTGTTAGATGTAGACCACATTATTGAGTCTTTGCAGAAACAGCGTCAAGGAGTTACTTACCGCAAATTACCTTGCGTTAACGACCATCCAGAGTTTCTGAAAATGGCCGCTGAGTGGGCAAATCCGCAGATTGAAGCGTTGTTGAGTGAGACTGCGGTTGCTGTTAATCCGAGTTTGGCTTCCGCGCACCGCGAGCACGCGCATTCTCATGAAGGGCACGGTCATTCTCATGGGGGACACGGGCATTCTCACGGTGGACATTCTCACGGTGGGCATTCTCATGGTGATCACGGACATTCTCATGGTGATCACGGGCATAGTCACTAATAGGAGTTGGGCCTGAGAGCTCAGAAACCGGGTTTTTTGCGAAGATACTGCATGGAAATGGCAGATTTAGTGAAAAACCCGGTTTCTTTTGTTGGGGTGCGTAGGCCGAAATTTGGGCGAAAAGGGCCATCGTCCTTTGGTGTTTTTAGCGAAAGGGCGCTCGAACTTCTGACTCTCTGGTTTATCGCACTTCTTCCGGTTCCTGCAAAATATGATGAACGGGTTGACTTTGGGAAGTGGGTTTAACATTAGTGGCACAATATCTGCCACTAATGTTAAACCCCTAACCCCTAGTTAAACAATGATAGAGCCTTCAGTTATTCCTCACTTTCAAGGAATTGTCGAGCCACCCGTCCCCAATCAAAACGAGCATCCTGTACCCTCTGACGTCGTGCCCCGTCCGGTTCCTCATCCTCGTAACGTGCCCAAGCCATCAGTAACAATTTCAGACCTTCGAGAGAATTTGTTAGACGAGAGCGAAGTGTTTCAATATCTACGCCTTCTACCTCTTCTTCTAAAACTTCGACAAGGTTTTTGTAGGCAGGATGGTTAGCGTTTAAAAATATCATAATTGCACCTCCTCCGCTCTTAACTGAAAAAAAAGCAGGGGTTTCCATATCTGCTTTTGCAACAGTGTACTTCGATCCATCCGAGAGTGTTTTTGCGGTCAATTCTTCAGCTTTAGATTGCAGAACACCTGTATCTATTAATGTGGTTTCAATGATTTCCTTTCGCTCTTCCAAAGGTAGTGACTCATCCTTGTCGCTCTGCCCGTGGTGTCCCTCCTTCTTCCGTTCCTCTGTTACCTCAGTTGCAACTTTCTCCGCAAAAGATCCTTGATGCCGCTTTTGTCCGCTGCGTGAATCTGGCGTTTGTGCATCAATCAGCCTTCGCATGAGTCCTATTTGATTATGGATCTTCTGAGTAATTTCTATTAATGGCCCTCTGGGGTCTTCATCTTGGGTTAATTCTTCTTTTAACTGAGTCATTGATTTATCTTTGAGCACAGATTCGATATCTAGGCTAGCCATATCTGAGAAGTTACGGGCAGATTGCTTACTGTTTGTGACCCCAAACAATTCGTCAAGTGCCGGGGGAAATTCTATCTCGACCCCCCACCATCTTTCTGTAGGTCTCTTCTGTATCCAAGACTGGTCTAGTTCCAATTCACGCCTTGCACGAACCACTGAAACTCCCATATTATTACCAGCGTGCTGTCCATGTGGAAGCTTACCAGGATTTTTTCCTTGACGGGCTTTTTCCTTCGCATAAGAAAAGCGAATTTTCACCTCATGTTTTTTGCCACGAAACTCAATAGTAAAGGTGGTCTCATAGGTGTCTTTCTCTGGCCACGGTTGAAACATTGGCTCTTTGTCAAAGGGAGCAGGGCAAACAGTCTCTGCCATGAGATAACCCGGATCGTTCGCCTTTGCATATTTCCCTTCCTGAATCTGGGTAGGTTCATCAATATTAAAAGTTGCCATGCGAATGACTACTTCTTTAGTATCTAAAAATTTTCGATACATTCGTCCAATTACCAACTCTGAATTTTCGATAATTGCCTTACCAGTCTTCCACACACAGCGATCGATATCTGACCAGACTACTAATGTTCCCGTCTGTCCAAAGCCTGTTGTGACTTTTTCCCAAATCACAGGTATCTTGCGCTTCTCAGGTTCGGGAACTTCAGTAAGCTGCTTGTTTTTGATTTCATTCAAATCGAGGTATGTGTAAATTGCATTTTCTACACCACTCTGCCAAGTCCAAACATCTACCCGTTTACACTGGGAAATTGAAGAGCATGGCAACCCCATACCAAAGCGCCCCATTCCTGTATGTTTGTCTTCTGCTAGATAGGTTCCGTTGCCGAACTGTAAAGCCATTCGCAAAACAGTGGAATCCATGCCACTTCCATTATCTAAAACAGCAATTTTATGAATGCGCGAGCTACGTCGCTGGAGCTGAATTTCTTTCTCAGCACAGAGAAGTTCTACCTCAGTAGCTCCCGCTTGAATGGAATTATCCATGAGTTCGGCTAGTGCATAGGCTGCGTTTTTATAACCGTTGTCGCGCATTGCCTGAACAACTAAATGTACCGGAACGATATCATGTTGTTTTGTCATTTTAATCTCCAAATGTCTTCCCAATTGTTAAAAGCATCGGCAACACTGCCAAAGCCTGGTAAATCTGTGTCCACTACAGTAACAATCTCAGCTTGTTCATTGCCACCTGCTTTAAGTCCGCGAATAGCACGTCCAACCATCTGGCTGTATAAAACAAGCGACTTGGTGGGACGAGCAATCACGGCGGCACTGGTTCGCGGGGCATCAAATCCTGTTGTAAGAACGCCATAATTACAGATAATCTTAGTTTCTGGATGGTCATCTTTAAACCTTGCAATGATTCGCTCTCTTTCTGAAGCAGGAGTCTTGGCAGTTACAGCGGATGCTTGCCAATTTCTAGCTTTCAGCACAGCGGCTAGAAGTTTTGAGTGTTCTACAGATATGGCAAACACCAAAATACGCTTGTGGGTCTTTGCCAAATTTTCAATTTCCAAAATAATGCGGAGATTGCGCTGTTCGTTTTGAGCTAGGCGAGTCAGGATATTTTTTGGTAATTCTAACTCTTCTTCAATACGCTTCAAGTCGTTATTAGATAAATTCAATCCACTCTGGTGTAGTAAAGCTCGGTATTTTACTCGTGCCAAGTATTGCTCTGACACTAGGTAATCTACTGGATTATCGTAGCCAGGAACCTCCAAAGTAACCTTGCGCTGTGCAAAGAATTCCGCTAATTCTTCGTCCGCACTAATGTCTGCCCAAGTGCGGCCTGGTGTAGCTGTTAACCCAAGCAGTGCTGTGTTTTGGTATGGTAAAACGAGAACATCTAAGACTAGCTTGTAAGTTTCTGCTATTGCTTGATGGGCTTCATCAATAATGACAAGAGAAGAACGAGAGCCTAATTTGTTAATAAATTGGATGCTACATTTAGCACGACTGTAAAGCTTGGAAAGACCTGCAACTACTAAGCCGTCATGCACCTCATCAAGATCGAGTTCGTGGTTTCCCCAGAAACGATAGACGGATAAATCTCGATCGCCCAAGTATTTCCAGGCGCGTTGAAACTCGGCGGCGGCTTGTTCGCAAAGTTCTTCACTGTATGCCAACCATACGACTAAAGTAGGCTCTTGCGATCGCAGGCGATCGGCGATAATGTGCATTGCCGTGCGTGTCTTTCCCGATCCAGTGGGCATATGAAGCAGAACACGCCGAGGTTCTTTTTGGAGGAACTGTTTGACTTTGCCTGCTGCACTACGCTGATGACCAAACAAAGCGTATTGAGGTGCAGCCAGATCCGATGAGGGTGTTTCTTCAGATTCCTCAGTTGATGGCACAACCAATTCAAAAAAGTCGAAAAGGGCACGTTCGCGTTCTGAGCCGCGACGTATTTTAACTTCTTTCAGCGCTTGAAAAACATCTTCATTGTCTGAAGCTGACAAAATTGTAGCGAGAATTTCAGCTTGTTTGGGTCGTAATAATTCAAATAAGATAGTGCGAGTGTCTTTTGATAAAAGCAGGCTTTCACGAGAGTAAATACTCACCAAGACTTCACGCAGATTAGTGGGAGTTGCTAGGCGACTATCTAAAAGCTTCACTAAACTGAAAGCTGAACTGCCAAATAGAGTCTCTAGCGTTTCTTCACTTGCTCGTGACAGTATATCATCAAAATTCAAAGGATGCACCCCTCGTATATATAATAATCGTCATAGCTAACAAGCTAAGCAGGGCAGCTCATCATCTTCGCTGCCAAGTAAGTTCTCTAGCTAACTTTATTGATTTGCGATCGCCCCAACCAACTTATCAATCTCTGCCTCAGTGGTAAAATAGTGAACACAAGCCCGCACACAATCAGGATTAAGAATAGTCCTTACCATAATTCCCTGTTTTTCCAACAAATCGACAAGCTTTTTGTGTGGCATCCCATTAGTTAATCGAAACGAAACCAAACCAGCTTCCGGGGCCGATTTCCGCAAACATTCCACATCGGGAAGTTCCGACAAACGCTCCCAGAGATACTTACTCAAACAGCAAATTTCTGCATACCTTTCCTCGATCGTACCCCATTCATGTTGCAGGGCGATCGCACTCCGCAAACCCGCATACAAAGGATAAGCAGAAGTCGCAATTTCATAGCGCTGCGATCCAGACTTCCACCCAAGGACTTTAGCATTAGCATCCGTCACAATTCCCCGCCAACCGATAAACACCGGATGCAAATCTGCCAAAGCTTCAGCACTCACATAAAGCCCGCCCAAACCTTCGGGGCCACACCACCATTTGTGACCAGTAAAAGCATAAAAGTCAACCCCAGATTCAATCAAATTTAAAGGCAAAACCCCCACAGATTGAGCGGCATCAACTAATACTTTGACTCCTGTTTGATGACACACTTTCACAATCTCAGCCAGAGGCAAAACTTGGCCAGTATTCCACAAAATGTGACTGATAACCAACAAGCGAGTATTTGGCTGCAAACTATTAGCAATCACCGCCACCGGATCGCCTTCATTCAAAGTAGCCGCCAGCGGACAAATCGAAACCTCAATGTTGAAACGGCGCTGAAGTTCCATTACACTAGCTACAATACCGTGGTGCTCGCAGTCAGAAAGCAGCAAATGGTCGCCCGCTTTCCAGTCAATGCCCCACAGCGCAATATTGCAGCCGACGGTGACATCTTCAGTCAGGGCGATGGTTTCAGGAGGTACCGTCAACTCAGATGCGATCGCACGTCGCGTCAGCATCGCCTCCTGAACCACCCAAGCCCCCACCTCCCCCGAAAACGGCCCCCCAAGCTGCACCCGTTTGTAAGCATCATAAATCGCCTCTAAAGCAGGCTCAGGCAGCGGCCCTTGTCCGCCGTAGTTAAAATAAGCTTTATTGGCCAAAGCTGGGAATTGTTGCCGGTGATTGTCCTTTGTCATTTTTTTTGGGGAATTATTGATAGCGTTAATATTGAATAACTAATGCTGTGAATTTTATACCTTTTGCCTGATACTCTATGCCTTGCGAATACTAAATGTTAATAACTGACAAACTGCTACTTTCCTATCAACGATGCCATCTCCGAGCATTTTTAGATACCTGCGGAGACTGGAAACAACAAGACCCCCCCAGCGACTTTTTGCTGAAACTGATGCGCGACAGCGCCGCATACCAGCAGCAAGCTTTGGAACACGAGACTTACCAACAACCATATTATCCTAGAGGGGATTGGGAAGCCGGCGCGGCCGCTACATTGAGTTTAATGCAGCAAGGGGTCGATCGCATTTACCGAGGAGTTCTCATCCAGGGCGAATTCGGTCAAACCAACGGCGCAACAACTTCTCTGGTAGGAATTGACGGTCAATATTTCCCAGAATTTGGCGAAATCCCCGAAACTCCCGTTCATCTTTCATCCTCCAATCTTCCCTCTTCAAACATTACCCTGATCGGCCGCCCCCATTTATTAATCAAACAGCCGGGAAAATCAAAATTTGGCGATTGGAGTTATACTACTGCGGATATTTGGCTTAGCAAGCGACCAAAACAAGAGTATCAAATTATCGCAGCTTTTCACGCCCAAGTTTTAGCTTCCGTACAGGAAACAATGCCCGATACTGCGTGGCTGATGCTGCGAAAAAAAGGGCTGTGGGCGGTGAATCTCGACCAGCGAACTCCTCAGATGTTCGAGATTTTAGACAACTGCATTCAGATGATAGAAAATCGGGATAAACCAGAGGTGTTCATTTCCCGGCAAAAGTGCAATCTTTGCGGTTGGTATACTATCTGTCACGCCGAAGCCGAATCTATTAAACATCTTTCCTTATTGCCGGGAGTTACTGCCAGCCGCTATGCTAGACTAAAAACTCTCGAAATTACTGATGTTGAAGCTCTCGCTAATGCTAGTTCCGAACTGCTTTCTGAGTATCCAGAGTTCCCCGACCGAGTGGCCTTTGATGTAGTGCAGCAAGCTAAATCGCACTTGCTAAATCAACCGCTATTGCGGGAAGAAGGAAGAAGGAAGAAGGAAGAGGGAAGTTCGGCAACGGATTCTGTAACGGATGTAACGGATGTAACGGATGTCAGTCCGATGGAAGTCGGAAGAGGGAAGAAGGAAGAAGGAAGGCACGACACGGATTTTGACACGGATACACCCATTAACGATCGAGAAGAACGTAGAAGTGAGAATTCAGAAGAACTTAACTCATCTGAAATAGTACCAGATATTGTAGACAATATCTTGAATGACATCGCAGTTGAGGAAGTAAAAAGTAGAGAAAATAAACCTGCGACATCTTCTATACCGGCGCCAATTCTCCGCAAGAAACCAATTCCGTATTCCCAATCTGTCTTTTTGCCGATCGCCCCAATCGAACTCTACTTTGATATTGAAGCCGAACCCGAGTTAAACTTAGATTACCTCCACGGAGTCTTAGTTGTTGACCGATGCAACAATACGGAAAAGTTCCACGGTTTTTTAGCAGAATCAGCAGCAGAGGAAGGTGCAATTTGGGAGCAATTCTTAGAATTAATGTGGGCTTATCCCATTGCTCCGATTTTCCATTTTTGCGACTACGAAGTCAAGACTTTTAAGCGACTGGCTAAACTTTACAACACTCCAGCTTATTTGTGGAAACCCGTGCTGAAACGGTTTGTAGATATTCACAAACAAGTGACGCAAAAAGCGATTATGCCGGTGGAAAGTTACGCACTCAAACCAATTGCCCGCTGGCTGGGTTTTGACTGGCGAGATGCTAAGGCTAATGGTGCTCAGTGCGTCTGCTGGTACGAGGATTGGCTCAAAACTGGCGATCGAGCGCTCTTGGAGGCGATCGTCCGCTACAATGAGGACGACTGTCGCGCTACATACATAGTTAAAGATTGGTTGACCAATTTTTTGCTGAATCATGAGCCGTGATTTTTAGATGTAATGAACCGCGAAGACGCGAAGGGCGCGAAGGAAGAAAGGGAAGAGGAAGATAGGTAATAATGTATTTATTGGTAAAATGCGAAAGCTAGGAAAAGCAACTATATTTATTGTCTGTTTTTTGATGGCAGCAACTGTTGCTATTTGGGTAAACCAGTCAGCCAAATCTTTCGCCGTTACGAAAATAGATTTTATCGGCAGAGCAATATTTCCTACAGGTTCTCCGTTTCAGGGGACGGAAGTTGGCGGACTATCGAGCATTACTTATGATGCCGAAAAACAAGTTTATTATGCCATTTCTGATGACCGCAGCAGCAAGGCCCCGGCGCGATTCTATACTCTCAAAATCAACTTGCAATCTGGTAAACTGGAAAAAGAGCAAGTTACTTTTACGGGTGTCACTACTTTATTAGATGAAAACGGCAAAGGTTTTCCTGAATTAAGTTTAGATCCCGAAGGGATAGTTTTTACTGGCAATAGCGTGTTTGTTTCTTCTGAGGGAGATGTCGATCGCCAAATAAATCCTTTTATCAAAGAGTTCTCCCTCGATGGTAAACTCCTGAAAACGCTGCCAATTCCTGAACTATTTTTGCCGGATGACAAAGGCACTAAAGGCATCCGCAACAATCTGGCTTTTGAAAGTTTAACTTTAACGCCCGATCGCAAATACCTATTTACAGCCACAGAAAATGCCTTGGTTCAAGATGGCGCCGTAGCTTCCCTGGAAACCGGGAGCCCGTGCCGGATTTTGCGCTACGATGCGGTGAGCGGCAATCCAGAAGCATCGTTTCTCTACATCACCGAACCGCTACCCGCTGGTGCGAATCCTGTGGGAAAATTAACTAGCAACGGTTTAGTGGATTTGTTGGCGATCGACGATAACCGCTTGCTGAGTTTAGAGCGTGCTTTCTCCCTGGAAACCGGCACAACTATCAGAATTTTTGAGATTTCTCTGGAAAAGGGCGATCGTATTGAAGCACTCGAAAGCCTCAAAAGCCGTCTCAGCGAGGTTTCTCCCGCTCAAAAACGCCTGCTGCTGGATTTGGAAACCCTGAAAATTCCCCTAGACAACATTGAGGGGTTGACATTTGGCCCCGCCCTGGGGGATGGTAGCAGAGGTCTGATTTTGGTGAGCGACAACAACTTCAGTCCCCTGCAAGAGACTCAAATTTTGGGCTTCCAAATAAAAGTTCAAAAAACCTCTTGACAAAAGGTGAAGTGATAGGCATAATAGAAATTGTGCCTGAAAAAACGGCAAAACGAGGGACAGTAGTTCAATTGGTTAGAGCACCGCCCTGTCACGGCGGAAGTTGCGGGTTCGAGCCCCGTCTGTCCCGTTCTCTCGTAAATAGAAAGTTTAAACCTTTCATAAATCTCTTTCTAAATTGAGTTCGTTTTTACTCAGGACTTCAGTCCTCCTGCGGATAAAAAAGGACTAAAGTCCTGACTAGGAATCTTGTGATATTTAGATAGCAGGACATGATTAAGGAGCGGGAAAATATGACCGTTACGAACATTAAGCCCTCACCGGAAGAAACTACACAACGGGTAGTATTATCTAATATCAGTTGGCAGACTTACGAAAGCTTATTAGCAGAAGCAGGAGACAAGAGATCCTCGCGATTTTCATATTCTCAAGGAGTCTTAGAAATTCTCATGCCATCCGACTTGCATGAAACTATTAACTGTTTGCTCAAACGGATTGTTACAGCTTTGACTGAGGAGTTGGACTTCAAGATTAAGGGATTTGGTTCGACGACTCTCAACCGTGAAGATTTAGAACAAGGTGCAGAACCAGATTCATGTTTTTATATCCAAAATGTCGATCGCATTCTAGGGAGAAGGCTTGACATCTCAACCGATCCTCCCCCAGACTTGGTAATTGAAGTTGATATTACCAGTCCTTCTTCTAATCGATTTGTAGTTTACACACAGCTAGAAATTCCAGAAGTTTGGCGGTATCGATCGCAAACTGTACAAATTTATCAATTGCAAAATCGGGAATATATTACCTGCGACCGCAGTCCGACATTTCCCATCCTTTCTGTAGCAATGCTCAATCAATTCTTGCAGATGGCAGAAACTCAAGATGACAATGCCATAATTCGGTCTTTGCGTCAATGGGCGAACGAGCAGTTGCGATCGCCCGAAAATCAGCAATAATATTTAACTTAATTTAACTAATTCCTTTCTCCCACGGACGCTCGACTCCCAGCAGCCCTCAAAGGTGCGAGGAAATAAAGGGTCGGGCGATCTGATATGTCAGAACCAGGACGATGGGCACGAGAATCGGAATAGCAACTAGCAATCCCCATTTGCCAAACCTAAGTTTTTGACCGTCCGATTTTAACAGGAAAATCACAGCGGCAATTCCCATAAGTATCCAGAGACCACCGAAGCCCATGAAGACTGTATAGCCTGCATCTTGCATTTTTTTTGACCTTTAATAGTAGTCCATCTTTAATGTTAGTTACAGTCTGTTTCTGCTGACATCTTCTGATAGGCAGATCGAACTTACTAAATATGACTCATTTTGAGTGGGGTCGGCAGCGGCCTTGACTTTCGCACTCGATCCGCTGAGTTCGATCGCTCATAATAGTTGCTAAATCCGGTCTTCCCGTCAGCTTCAGCCGCCAGTCTGCCCAAATTCCGTACAGCCAGTTGGCGATCGCCCCGATCACTGGTAACTTAGTAACTGCATAAACCCAGCCCATACCTAAAATCTCGTAGGTGCGGCGAAAAACCTCTACATTTTTAACCGTCGTACCGTCGGGTAACACCGCGTGAATCCGCCCCATCGCCGTTTCGTAGTCGATTCCGCCGTGGGTCTTCGGGTTGTAGCCATCATCCGCAATATCCACAAACGACACTAAACCTCGCCCCGCGTCGCGTTTTTTCAAGAAATTAACCTCCCGCACGCACAGAGGACATTCACCGTCGTACAGCAACTCAATCTGCCAAGCAGGCGCAACAGACTCGGGTGAGGGCGCAACAGATTCGGAAAACTCAGTTTTAGCAGCAGACATAGGGAAATATATTTTAATGTCGTCGATCGCACACAAACATTTTACAAGCATCAATAGTTATCAGGTGCGCCTTGGGTACTCCTAAAGCAGTTATTTGTGGTGTGAAAAATAGTCCCAAAGGTGAATCCAGTCTTGGCCGCCCGCAATGCTAATATCATCAAGATGCCTTCTAGTGCCTTGCCGGAGACTTTCCCCCGATCGCTCGTTAGCTCAGCGATCCGAAGGAAAGCCCTCGAAGAGGAGCGCGTATTATCAAGCAATTCGAGGCAAAGCACCTGCCAAGCACAACTGTTAATTCGGCAACAAAATATAATAAAATTTGAAGTCTTAAACATCAGCTATTCCCCCAACCCGTAAATCGCCCAATCTAAAAGCAAAAATCTACATGAATGTCAGAGTCCGTCTAGCGCCCAGTCCCACCGGAAACCTACACATCGGTACCGCCAGAACCGCCGTATTTAACTGGCTGTTTGCCCGCAACCAAGGCGGAAAATTCATCCTGCGGGTAGAAGACACAGACGTAGAACGTTCTAAAAGCGAATACACCGATAACATCCTCGAAGGACTCACCTGGCTGGGTATGGAGTGGGACGAAGGCCCGAGTTTTCAGTCCCAACGTCTGGAAATATACCGCCGAGCAGTCCAAACCCTTCTAGACAATGGACTCGCCTACCGCTGCTACACCACGTCGGAAGAACTCGACGAAATGCGGGAAGCACAAAAAGCCAACAAACAAGCCCCCCGCTACGACAACCGGCACCGCAACTTGACAAGCAAAGAGCGCGCAGCTTTTGAAGGCGAAGGGCGACAAGCTGTGATTCGGTTTATCATCGACGACGATCGCACGATCGCGTGGAACGACATGGTACGCGACACCGTAACCTGGAAAGGTAGCGACCTCGGCGGCGATATGGTAATTGCCCGTGCATCCAGCGGCGGCGTTATCGGCCAACCCCTCTACAACCTCGCCGTAGTTGTCGATGACATCGACATGGGCATCACCCACGTCATCCGCGGCGAAGATCACATCGGCAATACTCCGAAACAAATATTGCTCTACGAAGCTTTGGGCGCGACAATCCCAGAATTTGCCCACACGCCGCTGATTTTAAACTCCCAAGGGCAAAAGCTTTCTAAACGCGACGGCGTAACCTCGATTTCTGACTTCAAAGATATGGGCTACCTGCCCGAAGCTTTAGTTAATTACATGACTTTGCTCGGCTGGACGCCGCCGGATTCAACGCAGGAAATATTTACACTCTCGGAAGCAGCAGAATTATTTACATTCTATCGAGTCAACAAAGCCGGTGCAAAATTTGATTGGGATAAACTCAATTGGCTTAACAGTCAATACCTGCACAAAATGCCAGTGCCGCAATTGACAGATTTGCTGATACCTTATTGGTGGCAGAAAGGCGGTTATGAGTTTGACTTGCAGGCAGACCGGCCCTGGCTCGAACAAATAGCTGCTTTAATCGGCCCGAGTCTCGTTCGCTTAACCGATGCTGTGGATATGTGTAAGGTATTCTTCTCCACCACGGTGGAATACGAAGAAGAAGCACTCGCACAGTTGCAGCAAAAAGGGGCTGCACAGGCTTTACAAGCAGTTGTAGAAGCTATGGAAAGTCATTCGTCCCTGACATCAGCGGAAGCTCAGAAAATCACTAAAAAGCTCAGTAAAGAGAAAAATCTTAACAAAGGGCTAATTATGCGATCGCTCAGAGCCGCTCTGACAGGTGCAATGCACGGCCCCGACCTGATAGAATCTTGGGTAATCCTTCACCAGCGAGGAACGGCTAAAACCCGTTTGCTTGATGCCATTAGCAACTTGAATGGGCCGGCTGTTGGTGTCGCGGACGAAACTCCTACCCCAGAACAACCACACGCAGAAACAGTCGCCGAAAGTTCTGCTACAGAACAGTCAGCAGTGGAGGTTTCAAAAGTCGAAACACCGACTCTTGAAACAGTCGAAACCCCGGTTGTTGAACCATCAGCAGCAGAGGTTTCAGAAGTGGAAAAAGTTGCGCTCGAAACAGTCGAAACGCCGACTGTCGAACAAGCAGTGGAAGTTACAGCAGTCGAAATACCGACTTCAGAAACAGGCGAAGTGTCGGCTCTTGAACCAACCGACGGGGAGGTTGCAGCAGTCGAAATACCGGCTCTTGAAACAGTCGCAGCAGCAGTTGAAATACCTGCCGCCAACCAGCAAAAAACTATTGCGAGTGGAGAAATGACTTCATCAAACGAACCAGAAACAACCGTTATCATTACCGAAATTCCTGCCGGAAATGAAGCAGAAAGTTCGATGGGTACAACACAAGTCATAATTACCGACGAACCGCCAAGTCAGACCCAGCAGATCAAAGAACAAATTCTCTCAATTTTGTCCGAGTTTCCGGCTTACATCGGCAGCTTTTACGAGCAGTACAAAAGTCCCCTGACTGTTATCGGTGTAATTGTAGCCTCGATTATCTCTTTGAAAGTGCTTTTGGGGATAATAGATGAACTCAACGACATCCCCCTGCTAGCACCCACATTCGAGCTAATTGGTATCGGATACACCGGGTGGTTTGTCTACCGCTATTTGCTGCGATCGTCCAACCGGCAACAATTAGGTCAAGAAATTCAAGCCTTGAAAGAACAAGTTTTCGGCAAAAAATCCTAAACTTTTGCTGTAATTTGTTGAATTTGTACCCGAAACTGACAATTTTAAATAAGTTGTCAGTTTCGGGTTTTTAAATGACTAATGACTAATAACTAATAACTAATAGCTAAACCCCAGCCGCTGTAAAAGCCGCCCAATAATAAGGATTGGCAAAAGGATAGGGTTTGCGGTTGCGAATTTGCTGCAAAGATGCCTCAGCAATCAGGCGAGAACTTTGAGAAAGCCGATCGAACATTTGCGAAATTTGAGGTTGAAAATCCGCCAGCAACACCTCCAATTCCTCGCTAGTCAAATCCCGCAGCCACCTTTGAGCGTCCCCCAGCGCGATCGCCACATCTCCCACCTGCAACCGAGAAAACCGTCCCAGATTTTCATAAAACTTGCTCGTCAGCAGCAGCGTAGAAACATCGTTCACCTTCCAAAGACTGCTAACCACACTAGAGGTGCCAGCATACAACAAACCCGCCGACAAACCCACAAAATCTCCTCCAGCACCGCTAACTCCGCCAGCGGCAATTTCGCAACCAGATAAAGTAACTAAAAAATATTGCCTAAAATCCAGATTAAAAATTTCCTCCAAACTCAGAGAATCATTCCTCAAAAACACGGCGGATTTCAGCGGCCAAGCCAAATTAAGCAAACTCAAACAAGCAAAATGAGCGCATTTTTTCTGCTGCAACTGCCCTATTTGCTGGGGCAAATTCCCATTATTAGCAGAGATTTCTTGGGAAAAAGCCTCTTTAATTGCCGGCTTATGGCGCACCACTTCTGCACTGGCAAAATACTGGGAAATATTGCCGATTTCAATGTTGCTGTAGAACGAATCTCTGGTGAAAGTTGGAATTGCCAAAAGGTGCTGCAAACCGGGTCTGTACCGACCAATAGCTGCTCCGCGTGCACTTTGTCTCAACAGCAATAGCTGACAGCTAGGAGCATAGCGAATTCCTCCGGCAAATCGATCGATCAAATAAGCAGCAGGCGCTGCAACGTCGCCAAAAGACGAACTTTGAGAAAAATCCGAAAGGCTGTAGGTTTCCACATCAAAACCGCTGCGATCGCTCCACCCAGACCTAAAAATTCCCCCACCGTCCTCAAACCCGTCTCTCCCCCCCAAAGGCAAAGCGTGGAGCGGCAAAGCGTGCAAAAATCGGTGCGGCACAAAAATCAGCCGATCGCAATTCTCCGGAATCAGCGCCACCACTCGATCTATTTCCAGTATCGCAGCCAAGCGTTTGAGACGAGCCGGGAGATGATTGATCCAGCGACCTTTTTGTTCAGAATAAGCGCTGAGGTACTCTTGGGCCCAAGTTTCGGCAGCCAAAGCATTTTGCGGGGAACACAGGTGAACGGCGGGATATTGTGCACTCTTTACCACCACAAAAGCAACCAGCAACTCCCCCAAACTCGCCCACACCACAGCAGCGCAATTGTCATCAGGCAACAATTGGCGAATTTGCTCGAAAGCGATCGGTTCAACTTTGTGAGCTAGGCTGAAGAAAGGATCGTTTGCCTGCACCTCCCGCGCAATCAACCTATCAAACTGCTTCCACAATCGATTTAGGTGCATGAAGTCCGAGTTCGGCAGCAGAGAACCGCTGTTCCAACCTTGGCTATCGCCCTCAGAAATCAAGGTCGTGTTCGGCTCAGGTTCTCCCTGTTCTTGGTGCCGCTGTTCCCCCGCTATTTCCAGTCGCAGCGACTCCAACTCGCTTCGCACCGCTGCAGGAATTTCGGCTTTCGGAGTCAAGTGGCATTTAACCAGCAGTTCTACCAAATTCCGATTTTTGTGGCGTTCGGCGTATTCCAGAGCCTTAGCGTAATATTCAGGTTGGCTGGCGCCGAGTTCCAAGCAAACTTGCACCAGGCATTTATAGAGTCCAGCCCAAGTGCGGGTTAATTTGACTTTTTCGGTACTCGTCCGATCGCCAAAATCGACTGTATCAACCCCAACTTCGCAACGCAAGAATTCAACAGTATCGACCGCAGCAGTAAAAACCCCGTAGGCGCGAAGCAAGTCGCCTCGAACTCGGTAAGCTTGACCCAAATAAAATAAAATTTCAGCCCAGCGGTGGGGATAGGTTTCGCGAGTGTAGACTTGACAGGCGCTGTGATAGCAGCCGATCGCGCTTTCCATGTGGGACAAGTTTTCCGCCTCCGTCAGTTGCGAATAAGCCCTGCCGAGATAAATTTGCAGCATTGCCCAGCGGTTGGGATAGGCCTGCCTGGTGTAGACTTCGCCCGCATTTTGATAGCAGGCGATCGCGCTTTTGAGGTTGCGGTTTTTTTCCCCTTTCACGTGTTCGCAGAAAGCGCGGCCGAGGTAAGCACACAGCATCGCCCAGCGTTCGGGAGTTTTTTGGCGGTTGCAAAACAGCAAAGCATTTTGATAGCAGACGATCGCCATTTCCATATTTTCGGCTTTTTCCCCTTTCACCCGCCGACTGTAGATCCTACCGAGGTAAGTTTGGATCGAAGCCCAAGCTTCGGGAAATTTAATGCGGGTGTAGACTTGTAAAGCATTTTGATAGCAGGCGATCGCCATTTCCAAATTTTCCACCGGATCGCCTTTGATGCGATCGACAAACACCCGACCCAAATTCCTTTGAGTCGTCGCCCACTGCTGCGGAAAAGCTTCCCGAGTCCGCACCTGCAAAGCTCTCTGATAGCACGTAACCGCGTATTCGAGATTTTCAGCTCGGTTGCCCCGCAGCAACTCGCAGTAAGCATTTGCCAAATTATTTTGAGTTGTAGCCCAGCGCCGGGGAAACACCTTGCGGTTGTAGACTTGCAAAGCATTCTGGTAGCAAGCGACTGCCTGTTCCAGATTTTCAGCTCGGTTGCCCCGCAGCCGCCGGCTGTAAGCACGGCCGAGATTGTTTTGAGTGCTCGCCCACTCTTCCCCGAAAGTTTCGCGGGTGCGAACTCGCAGCGCGTTTTGATAGCAGGCGATCGCCTGTTCTAGATTGTCTGCCGGATCTCCCCTGAGACGCTCGCTGTAAGCGTTGCCTAGATTGTTTTGCAGCGTCGCCCACTGTTCCGGGTACTGTTCGGGCGTGCGTACTTGTAGGGCATTTTCAAAGCAAGCGATCGCCTGTTCGATATTTTGAGCCTTATCACCTTTGGGACGATCGCTATAAGCGTTGCCCAGATTGTTTTGCATCACCGCCCATTCTTGGGGAAAGTCTTTGCGGGTAAACACCTTAGCAACTGTTTCGTAACCGGCAATTTCGATTTCCAAGTTGTGAGCTTTGCTGCCGAGGGGAAACCGCCCAATTTTGTTGCTCAGATTGCCGATTAACGCTGCAATGCGCCTAGTCTCGGATTCTTTGGCAGCAGGGAGCACCAAAGTGGCCCAGTGGCGCAGCAGTTGTGCGAAATTCTGGTCTAGTTTGTCTAAATTGTTTCTCAGCAGCGAGTACAGGTGCTGCGAATCAGCGCCGCGCGCGACTGCCTGCAATACTTCTGCTAAAAAAGCCAGATATGCTGCCCCGGTTGCGGGCAATTTATAATTCCCTTTTGCAGATTCTAAGGGTGCGATCGCCCTTTGGAAAAATTTTGCAGCTTTCAGCAAGCTTTCTCGCGTCAGTGCCACTTCTTCCAAATAAAGCGTTTGCACGAACTCAAAGTCGATCGACTTTGGGTTCGTCCTCAAAATCAAATCTATTCCTGAGTCGCCAGGATTTTCCAGCAGCGCTTGGAGCATATTAACATCAGTTTTGCGACGCTGTTCGTCCATCGTGCATTCCGCCAAACTATTAACCATAGGAGCGCTGCTTCCGTGCAACCAAGTGAACTACCCACCGCTAAATCGCAGTACCGAATATAGTAGGGGCTTCTGTACTAATAGGCGAGTGCCTTAGCTTAGACTTTCGTCCTAGCTTGGGTATTACCTCGCATCCTAAAGCAGAAACAACTGAACCTTCCGCCTTTAGTATTTTGATACCTTCTGCTTTCATATTTATCGCTGCTTTCTTGTCGCGCTCCCGATCGCGATCGGTAGCACAGTGAGGACAAGTCCCTTCCCTCATATTTAATGGCATCTCGGCCATTTGATGGAAACAATTAGAACAAACTTTGGAAGTGGAAACCCCTCTATCAATCTCGACTAAGTTCCCGCCTTTGCGTTCCAACTTGTAGGCTAAGAAGTTGGTCAAACTTTCCAAAACCTCATCCGATCTTGCTTTCGCCACATTTTGATTGCGAATCCTGTTCCACAAATGAAAGTTTTCTACTATGACAGCGAGGCGATCGCTGACCAACTTATAACTAAGTTTATGGAGAAAATATTGCCGCGAATTTCTAAACTGTTCGTATAGCTTGGCAACAACTTTTCTATATTTGTACCGAGAATTATTTCCTGTCTGCTGGCGCCTTAACTTTTGCGGCTGGCGCTTCAAGTTCTTCTCGTGCTGGGCAAAATGCTTAGCCTTGCCATCTTTATATTTTTTTTCGCCCTCGTTGACAATAGCAAAGTGTTTCAATCCTAAATCAATGCCATAAATCCTACCTTCTTTTGTTGTCGGGTTCTCACACTCAATTTCATTCACTCTAATAGATACCAGAGATTTTCCTGAATAATTTTTCCTACTAATAATTACACTCTTATTTTTACCCTCAATTACTCTAGGTATTTTGGGTTGAGCTATTCCACTATTGCGACTAACTTGGACACTATCCTCAACCATCTTGACGTTTTGACGATACTGAAGAGACTGTTTTTTATGTGGCATTTTGAACTTAGGAAACCCAACAAGTTTATGAAAAATAATTTTGTAGGCAGTGGTTAAATTGAGCGTAGTAGCTTGCAAAACTTGGCTGTAACACTCACCTAGCCATGCACTTCTATATAATTTTTTGATATCGGATAAAAGTATGTTGAGTTCGGAGCAGCCAAGTTTTTTACCAGTTTTTTTATAAAATTCAATTGATTTATTTAGACCATAATTCGAGCACCAAGGCGCACAACCCAAAGCGGGAGCTAATTGTATTTGTTGCTTTTGGGTAGGATACAAACGAACTTGGATAGCCCTGTGTAACACTCAACATCACCTCCTTGGTTCTTCTATTCTCTCACAATATACAGTTGACGAGCACAGCATTAGGGAAAAATTTGGTGATGACGATTGCATCTTGTATGTCTTGAAAGCTGTCCCAAAAACTGCTCAAAGATGCGATCGTCGTCACCCGCCCTTCCCACTATAGCGGTACTTCGTTTAGTGGGAAGGGCGCGAAATAGTTAAACCAGGATTCACAAGTCCCAACAGACACGCAGATAGCGAAAGTAGCACCTACAATCGCTTAAAGGCGCCGTGTGTCTGTCGGAGCGGGTTTCACAGACAGTTCTAAACTTGACAAACCCGCCCCGACAGATTTGCAGCGGGACGGGTTTACTTTTACCCCGATCGGACTTAGGCTAAGAAACCCGGTTTCTGGGAAACTATGGGGTTTAGTAACGAGAAATCTCGAAAGAAACCCGGTTTCTGAGGAAGAGTGTGTCCTCGACTAAGTGAGTTATCTAGGATATTGCGCGAGTTTCAGCGCTACAGCTAACAAAAATCAACTCAGTAGATTTTTCAGTAGATTTTACTGTACCGCTTGAGAGCGCAAGGCTGACTCCACTGCCAGCAGAGCTCGATCGACTTCTGCGGCGGTGACAATCAGCGGCGGGACAAATCTCAGCACTTTCGGCCCTGCAGGAACCAACAGCACTCCTGCGGCGATCGCAGATTTGACGATATCGCCCGATGTCAGTTCGATGTCAGCTTGCAATTCCATCCCGACAATCAAACCCCAGCCGCGCACCTCAGCAATTAAATGCGGATATTCGGCCGCCAACTTGTTGAGGCCTGCTTTCAACTGTTCCCCGCGCTGCTGCACGTTTTCTAGAAGGTTTTCCCGTTCCAAAGTTTGGCAAACGCACAAAGCTACAGCGCAAGCAAAAGGATTGCCGCCGAAAGTGCTGGCGTGACTTCCCGGTTCAAATACATCGCAGAAAGATTTGCACAGCATAGCGCCGATCGGGATACCGCCGCCCAATCCTTTGGCAGATGTAAAGATATCCGGTTCAATGCCGAGGTTTTCGTAGCCCCAGTATTTGCCGCTGCGTCCCATCCCGACTTGCACTTCGTCGAGAATTAGCAAAATGCCTTTTTCGTCGCAAATTTCCCGAATGCGCTGGAAGTAGGCGAGCTCTCCGGGGCGAACTCCGCCTTCGCCTTGCAGCGCTTCCAGCATAATTGCTGCTACTTGGCGTTGGTCTTTGTCGAGTTGCTCGATCGCACTTTCGATCGCACTAATATCGTTGTAGGGCACGTAGTGAAATCCGGGAACCAAAGGGCTAAAACCCTTCTGATATTTAGGCTGTCCCGTTGCCGTAATTGTCGCCAAAGTCCGCCCGTGGAAACTCGCAACAGCGGTAATGATTGTGGGATTCGAGATATTTAATTTTTCGTGGGCGTACTTGCGGGCGAGTTTAATTGCCGCTTCATTAGCTTCAGCGCCGGAGTTGCAAAAGAAGGCTCTGTCCGCGCAAGAATGGTCTACAAGCCACTTTGCCAGCTCGCCCTGTACGGGGATGTAATAAAGATTAGAAACGTGGTGCAGGGTCTGAATTTGCTGAGTTACCGCTGCAATCATTGCTGGGTGGGCGTGTCCCAGAGTGCAGGTAGCAATACCAGCCACAAAATCGAGATATTCGCGGCCCTCGGTATCCCAAACGCGGCAGCCGAGGCCCCGTTCTAGGGCGATCGCAAAACGCCCGTAAGTCGTCATTACATAGCTGTCGAAGCTCTCAGAACTGAAGGGACTGGCTTCGGCTTGCAGGCTTGGTTCTTTTAGTAAGGTTTCTGGACTCACGAATCGCTCCTTAACACATAATATGCAGACCTCGATTGTACGGTAAAAATCCAGGTTAGCGGTGCAGGCTGTTAGTTTTGTCATAAAATCATAACAGTAAACTCAATTAATCCCTCACAAATCTACTGATGAGTTATTACATTTCTCCTAACTTTCTCGATAAAGTTGCGGTGCACATCACTAAAAACTTTTTAAAATTGCCCGGAGTAAGAGTTCCCCTAATTTTGGGAATTCATGGCCGCAAAGGAGAAGGCAAAACTTTTCAAACCGAACTGGTTTTTCGGCGGATGGGCTTTGAACCGGTGATGATATCTGGCGGGGAATTAGAAAGCCCGGATGCAGGAGATCCGGCGCGTTTAATTCGCTTGCGCTACCGGGAAGCTGCGGAGCAAATTCGCGTGCGCGGCGAGATGTGCGCCATCTTTATTAACGATTTGGATGCTGGTGCTGGCAGGTTCGATTCCACTACTCAATATACTGTCAATACTCAGATGGTCAATGCCACTCTGATGAATATTGCTGATAATCCAACTAACGTGCAGTTACCGGGAAGTTATGACAGTACGCCACTGGATCGAGTGCCGATTATTGTCACCGGAAATGATTTTTCTACGCTGTACGCGCCGCTGATTCGCGACGGGCGGATGGAAAAGTTTTATTGGGAACCCAGCCGGGATGATAAAATTGGCATTGTTGGGGGAATTTTTGAGTCGGACAAATTGTCAAAAGCCGAGATTGTGGGGTTAGTTGATAATTTTCCCGATCAGGCGATCGACTTTTTTAGTGCTTTGCGATCGCGCATTTATGACGAACAAATCCGCGAATTCATTCACAAAATAGGAATCGAGCGAGTTTCCAAGCGTTTGGTAAACACTTTGGAAGCAGCGCCAGATTTCCATAACCCGAATTTCAGCCTCGCTCATTTATTAGAAATGGGCAGTTTGATGGTGGGTCAACAAAAGCGGATTCAGGAAATGCGCTTAGTAGATGAATACAACCAATCGCGCCTGTTCAACGTTCAAGGAACCCTCAATGCTCCTGCTGGTGGGCCAACGCAAAGTCAATTAAACGACCCGTCATCCAAATATTATAAGGCTTACGTTGAGCCAAGTTCTGAAGGTGGTAACGGTCATGCGGCGGGGCTGAGTTCCGAGGTATTGGAACAAGTAAAACAGTTGTTAGCAAGAGGCTGCAAAATTGGCATGGAATATGCAGATAATCGCCGATTTAAAACTGGTTCTTGGCAAAGTTGCGCGACGATTAACAGTGCACAGGAAAAAGATGTGGTTGCATCTTTAGAAACTTGTTTGGCGGAACACGGCGGCGAATACGTGCGGCTGATTGGTATCGATCCAAAAGTCAAGCGGCGGGTAGCTGAAACAATTATTCAGCGGCCGCAGGGTTAAAGCTAAAGTAGTTAAAGTTATGAAGGACACAACAGTGTTCATAGGTGTCAACTTAAGCTGTCAGCCGGCCCACCCGGTAGTCCGCCAGGGAATGAATTCCCTGTCTAATAGCTAAAGTCCTCTGAAGAGGACTAATGAGTTTAAAAATTTTTCTTTTCAGTCCTCTTGAGAGGACTTTAGCTTTGAGGCAGGGGTTTCAACCCGTGTAGGACTATCGGTTTAACGTTAAGTTGACACCAATGAACACTGTTGTGTCCCTACAGGCAATATCTTCTTACTCTCGCCGTAGACTACATGACAGACAGAGATGATGCAAACCAGCGGCGAATTAATTCAACTTGGAAACGGTAGCCCTCACTAACTTCCTCAATCAATTCGCGTTGCAGAAGTAAATTGAGAGCATCGGATTTATCGGGAAAGTGTTGCAAAATAGTTAATCTGCTGACTATTGCCCCTTCTCCTTGTGCGGCCAAAAACTGCAAAATAGCTAATCCTGCTGCATCTGCTTGATTGCTTTGAATATCGGCAAAAAAGAAACTGCCAACACTTAAAGCTTCTGGTATTGCTGCTTCTACATCGGCTAAAGTTGCCAGTCGGCGGATATATGGATCTTGCTCGTTTTTTAGTGCGATAATTTCAGCGCAGAGGAGTTGTATTAGGAAAGGGTGACAGCGGGTGAGTTGCAAGACTCGATCGACCGCATTGAGTTCGTAACGCAGGGTAAAATCTTTGACTGGTTGCTCAATTAGTTGACGCGCTTCGGGTTGTTTCAGGTAGCTGATATGAACGACTTGGACATTGATTAAATAGCTAGCCCAACGCTGAAATTCTTCTATTGTATGGGAACCAGCTAGCACCACTTTGAAGCGGGGACGATGTTGAATCAGGTGACGCAACATTCCCAGAACATCCTCCTCATCAAAGCGTCCTTTTGTGATGGCATTATCTAGCGCCTCGAATTCATCGAAGGCAAGCAGGGCAATATTTGGTTGTAGCGCTTCTTCTACTTCGTCCAGCCATTCATCAAACCAGGTGAAAGGGTCATATCCCAGTATTTGGTCGCCAAGAGATGGGAGAGTGAAGGCACTTTGGCGCTGGGCTGACTTTGCCATACTCCGGGCGATATTGGAGAGAAAACTACCATAATCACTCGCTGATGAAACTGGCCCTTGTAAGTCTACAAACATGGGAATAATAGTGCTGGGTAGCAAGCGTCCCAGGTTGTTGAGGAGGGATGTTTTGCCCATGCGCGGCTGACCGTAGAGTAACAAAGGAGGGCGGCGGCGGTCTAGCAGTAATTGCTCGATGCGCGTACTGATGTAAGTTCCACTTAAGTCAACGGGTTTGACAAAGATTTCCTGTTGTTCTGTCAGGGGTACGCCGATTATATAAGGGTTGTCGATTTCTTGTCGCAGTTCGACTACTTCTGCTAGTTCCCGCACATAGTCGGTGACAATTTCATACCAACTATATGCAATAGGGCGAAAACGTACTGTATATTTGTCACCACTGCGGGTCAATTCTCGAATTAAACCATTTAATCTTTCTTCTGCAGGAGTTAGGACTGAACGCTGGTTGTAAGAACTATTTTGGTTGAGGGCTGCTGCTACATCCTCGCTGATGCGACTAAAGCTACTTAGGAGGGAACTAACTGGACTATTCAGTTCTCCAAGGGCTAGATTGCGGTAGGCGTTACCGATAGCAGCTACATCCGTACAACGTTCTAATTCCCGTGCATCAAGTTCAATTTGTACAGCTTGTGCAGCCCAACGCTGACGACTCGTACTTAAATAGTTGAATGCAGCTTTGCCCTCTTGTGGATTCCGCCTCATTACTAAAAGAACGTACTCGTCTAAGCCTTGTAGGGGAAGGCGCTGCCACTCATCCCAAAAAGCCGAATGCCAACGTAAGAAACTGGGTTTAGTGGCTTTGCGTCGTTTGTCTAGTTGGTAAAGTAGAATATTCCATACCGTGAGGAAAGGATACAGTACGACTGGCAGCCATAAGTTGATAGTTATTCCGATGCCCAACGCCACGCCCGACGCCACGCCCGACGCCACGCCCAACGCCATGCCCGACGCCACGCCCGACGCCACGCCCGACGCCACGCCCAACACCACGCCCCACACCACGCCCCACACCACGCCCGACCCCACGCCCAACACCACGCCCGACCCCACCTCGAACGCCACGCCCAACGCCACGCCCAACGCCACGCCCAACACCACGCCCGAG
This sequence comes from Microcoleus sp. MON1_C5, assembly GCF_036701875.1. Taxonomy (NCBI): domain Bacteria; kingdom Bacillati; phylum Cyanobacteriota; class Cyanophyceae; order Oscillatoriales; family Microcoleaceae; genus Microcoleus; species Microcoleus sp. MON1_C5. The sequence continues at coordinate 32,608 of NZ_JAUBRN010000067.1, forward strand.
GCCACGCCCAACACCACGCCCGAGGCCACGCCCCCCCCCGCGCCCGAGGCCACGCCCAACGCCACGCCATAGACCACGCCCCACCCCACCCCCAATCCCACGCCCAACGCCACGCTCCACACGACGCCCGAGGCCACGCCCAACGCCACGCCCAACGCCACGCCCCACCCCACGCCCGACACAATTTTTTCTACTGGCGCACCTAATAGCCAAAGTACCAAAGCAACAACAATTGAATTAGCTAGGACAGGCAAAACCAGGAATGCTTGTATTAGTAGCTTCCAGAAATCTGGGTTTTGCCATCTTAAACGTCTTTTAATCTTAGAGTCGCTGTCTAAAGTAGGGTCAATACGCTGGAGATGATTTTCCCAAGCCGAACGACGAAAGAAAATCCAAAACACAAGTTGCAGGCTACCAAGAATTAGGTGGGGATGCTGTTCGGGTGAATCGGTGTAGGCGTTGCGCGGCACGTTTGGTGAGGTCATCGGATTTTAGACTTTAGATTTTAGATTTTAGATTTTAGATTGAACCCAGAAATAAATGCCAGGGCTTGCGATCAAATTGCTTTACGTACTTAATTTTGAGTAGTTTCATAAATATAACGATCGCTAGAAAACTAGATCAAGTAAAGGATTAAATAAATGAGTGAAGGACTGCATCTGTTTTAACCCTTCTTCCTGCCAATCATCCCCCATTTCCTCATCTTCCAGACTAAATAATCGGGCATTGCACAGTTGTGGTATGCTATCGATAGCACGCCTGCAAGGAACAAACATATTTCAGCTAGTAATAGGCACA
>NZ_JAUBRN010000145.1:0-2109 GCF_036701875.1 Microcoleus sp. MON1_C5
ACCGCGCTAACTTGGGTATGGAAGTAATGCACGAGCGCAATGCTCACAACTTCCCGCTTGACTTGGCTGCTAGTGAAGTCACCCCAGTAGCAATGGTTGCTCCTTCTATCAATGGCTAAGTTTTAGCTATCGATAAACAAAAAGCGCTCCTAGTAATAGGGGCGCTTTTTGTTTGGGAAAAAATATTTTTACTGCGGGGATGGGAAGTATAGCAGCCGCTAAGGCAGTTAGGACGCTTGACCTAAGACATCTTCAATTACCAGAAAGTAAACAATCAAACTGTTCCATTTGTTGGCGGGTTCGACTCTTTAACCAAGACTCTTCTTGGGTCAATCTTGTTTAGGTAGAGGAGAATATGGTGGTAAGTACACTAATGTTTTTAAAAAAATTTTGTTCAATAAATAACCATTAATAGCTGTGCGATCGAGCTTTTTGATTTTCCCATCCCTGAAGTGCTACGAAGCTACTGCAAAATCTGTGTACTGCCGCATCCCAGGCTCGTGAAAGGCCAAAACAATATCTTCCTTGGGAACTCCAGCGCGCACCAAATCCGTTGCAATCCCATCTTCTGTCCAGTCTTCCTCAATCCAGAATTTGCGATCGCCAATCCTAACGTAGACAGTTATGCCGGTAATGCGATCGCCCTTTTCCCAGTCAAGATTCATCCAAATGTAATGACCGTTTTGTTCGTCGGTAATCAAGAATGTTTCGATGTGTGGTTGAGGACGGCGGCACAATTTTAGATACTCGGTTAAAATCCGCTTGATTAATTTGGGATACTCAGTTAGTTTATCCATTGTACTATTTCGTCTACTTACGCAGCAAAACTATTAACAAGTCTAAGTGTAGGTCTGTCTGCACTTGTGGGCGATCGCAAATAACTTCCAGGTAGCCTCGCAACTGCTACAGTGTTCCCCAACAAATCGAATAACTCAACGCTATAACCTGTTTCTAGCCACTCAAGGTGCGTGAAATTCAACTTAGCCGTATATTAGTTTTTTAAGTAGATACTTGGACTCGATCGAGTTCAAAAATTCTTGATTCATAATTCTTCTGATTCGGGAAATTGTTGCTCATATTGGGCTAGAATTTCTCGAACTGTTTCGGCGGCGATGTCTGATAGGTCTGATTTAGAATAGATAGTCACCAAAACGATCGAATTGCTAGTTTTGAGGTAATAAATAGCACGGTAGCCCGCGCTTTTGCCTTTTTGAATGTCGCTGTTCTTAATTCTGACTTTGAAAATTTCGTACTCCATTCCCGGAATGCGATCGCCCGGAAGTTCCCCCGCTTGAAGTTGTTCGATTACAGGCTGAATGTCGTTGCGAATGTTGCGATAGCGTTTGGCTAAAGTTCGCAAGTCTCGTTGAAATCGGGGGGTGACTTCAATTTGGATCGGTTGCGGATCAATTGTCATCGATTCCGTCCCACAGTTGAGACAAAGGGAGAGTTTGTCCGGTAATTGCTTCATGGAAGCCTTGCTGAAGCCCTTCGAGGACAGTTTCAGTGGGGTCATCATCCGGATCGATGTCAGTGTCTTCCGGCACTAAAACAATAATCCGAACGTGGCTGTGGCTGGCAAGAGCAAGGGGTCGATCAATATAAAGCATCCCTCGATCGTCAATTTTTCCGGTAGTTTCGATCGCTTTCATAGTCTACCTTTGTCTTTCTGTAAAGAACAGTTTTTCCCAGCATATCAAAGAATTCAAAGGATCGTGAGATCCGCGCGCGGGGTTCAGAAACCCGGTTTCTTGCAACATCTCGGTGAGGATGCTGAAATAAATTATTGCAGAAACCCGGTTTCTTGAATGCGCGCGGGGAGTCAGAAACCCGGTTTCTTCCTAAATCTTAGCGAGGATGCTGAGACGATCGCAGAAACCCGGTTTCTTTCTAGTCGCGGGGAGAGTCACAAACTCGGTTTCTTACCAACATCTTGGTGAGGATGTCGCAATTATTGCAGAAACCGGGTTTATTGGAGTAGATGCTAAACCCTAACTACCGCCAATCCGAGCGACATCGCCAGTAATCGGTAGGGCATTGCACAGTTGTGGTATGCTATCGATAGCACGCCTGCAAGGAACAAACATATTTCAGCTAGTAATAGGCACA